>NZ_JAGHRP010000020.1:0-19362 GCF_017743755.1 Shimia sp. R9_3
TAGGCCCAAACGGCGTATCCAATGACACTCTTCGGAAACCGAAAGCCTTTGATCCGCGACAAATCTTCGATGTTCAACATGGAAACGAAATATCCGGACGTTGCGACGTCAGCAACCTGACAAAGCCACTGCCCCGTAACATGAGTTGCTCGCCGCGCTCTGGCCTACCTGATGCGATCCCTACTTGCAGGAAGCGACATGGCTTGCGAAAGGCTGCTCCTAAGCGTCCCATGACGCCACCGGCATCCCCACAAGCGCTTTGTTGATTGTCACGCCAAGGCCCGGGTCGTCAGGCGGCAGAACCCCGCCGTCTTTGATCGGCGCATCAAATTCGCCGGTCTGCACCGTCACCATATCGCGGGGATCCAGCACACAGCGCAGCAGGCGCGTTGGCACTGTTGCGCCCATGTGGAAAATAGACGCCGCTGATAGCGTGGAGCCCACAGTGTCCTGCACGCTGATGGTCAGCCCGGCGGCGCGGCAGATATCTCTGTGGCGTCTGGCATGGGTCAAACCCCCGGCTTTGGAAATCTTAAGCCCGATCCCGTCCGCAATATCTACCGCCAGTAGCTGGGCAATATCGCCATCCTCCTGCGCCAGTTCATCCAGAATGATCGGCACAGAACAGCGTTGGCGCAAAGACAGCGTTTCCCGCCAGGTCGCACAGGGCGCTTCCAGCGCAAAATCAAGGCTGCCCTCAGGCAGGGCGCGCAACATCCGCAGTGCGGTCTCCGGGATCAGCCCGCCATTGGCGTCCACAATGAAATATTCGCCGGGTCCGCGATCTGCCAGACAGGCCGCGATACGCTCCGCATCAAGCTGGGGGCCGCCTTCGCTGTCGGATGCGCCAACCTTCACGGAATGACCCAGATAGCCCATTGCGCGATGTTCGGCCACGCGCGTGCGCATATCTTCAGGCGTGCCGGCATAGATCGAACTGATCGCCGGCAGCCGCTTGCCGGTGCCACCTCCCAGCAGTTTATAAACCGGCAGGCCCACAGATTTGCCAAACAGATCCCAACAGGCGAGGTCTATGGCGTTTTTGGCGTGGTTATGCCCCAGCAGAGCCGTGTCCATGGCATCATTGACCCGGTCCACATCGCGTGGATCATGGCCAATCAGATGCGGCGCAATCTCTTCAATCCCGGCCCGCGCGCCTCTGGCATGGGCGGCGATATAGTTGGTGCCAAAGGGCGTGCTTTCGCCCCAGCCCTCAGTGCCGTCATCGGCGGTCACACAGACCAGGACACTGTCAAAGCCGGTATAAACGCGCCCGCCGGACAGCTCATAGGTGCCACCTGAATAGGGCAGGGTCAGCTCATAAAGGTCGATTTTTTTGATTTTCATGGGTCAGTCCTGCGGTGGGATCAGCACCAGCTGTCCGGTGTGTTGTTTTGCCAGAAAATCGTCCTGCGCGGTTGCGATCTCTGAAAGCGGGTAGGTTTTGGCCACCACCGGGCGGATCTCGCCAGTCTGAATGTATGTGATCAGATTTTCAAAGACGATGTCCTCCTGAAAGGTACAGCCAAACAGGGTGAGGTCTTTCAGATAGAGGGTGCGAATGTCGATTTCACAGATGGGTCCTGCAATGGCACCTGCGGTGACATAGCGGCCACCACGGCGCAGTACATCCAGAAGGCTGGGCCATTGTGGCCCGGCCACCAGATCCACCACAACGTCCACAGAACCAGCGCCCAGTTCCGCCACCAGATCGGCATTGCGGTCCAGAATGCGATCCGCGCCGAGTGCTCGCACCGCGTCGATTTTGGATGATGAGCACAGGGCAATCACCGTGGCCCCCCGGCGCTTTGCCAGTTGCACCGCAGCCGAGCCAACCCCACCGGAGGCACCGGTGATCAGCACGGTCTCAGCCCCTAGATCGGCACGATGCAGCATGCCCTCGGCCGTAGAGTAAGCACAAGGAATGGCGGCGAGTTCCGCATCTGACCAGTCGCATTCCACCGCATAGGTTTCTCGCGCCGGTGCCTTACAATATTGCGCAAAGCCGCCGTCGCATTCGCTGCCGATGGTCCAGCATTCATATAGCCGGTAATCGACATAGCTGCGCAGCATATTGCGCACGATCACCCGCTCTCCGACTCGCGCCGGATCAACCGCCTCTCCCACGGCCACGATATGGCCGCACACATCTGCGCCCTGAATCCGTGGAAAGCTCAGTGGCACGCCCGACCAGCTGGCATCTTCGCTGTCCACAGAGTCAAACCCCTCCGCGCCCCCGGTCTCTGTGTCATCTGTCACCTTCTTGGAATACCAGCCAATGCGGGTGTTGATATCTGTGTTGTTGATCCCCGCCGCGCGGACACGGATCAGCACTTCGTCTGCGGCAGGCTGTGGCGTTGCCACATCATTCTTATAGGCCAGCTTTTCAATGCCGCCGTGACCGGTGAGCTGGACGGCTGTCATGGTTTGAGGGATCATCTTAAACTCCAAAAGATGCAAGCGGTGCGCCAAAGAGGGCCTCATCGGGCGTGATTCCCAATCCGGCTCCGGTCGGACGTGCGATGTGCCCACCGACAATTTGAATGCCGTTCTGCGGATCATAGTTGCCTTCGATATAGGGCGCGGCCAGCCATACCCCTTCAAGCAGCTGCGGCTTTACCGTGGCACCGATCTGGGTACAGGCGGCGGCAATGATATCGCCCCCCCAGCTGTCGTCACATGTATGCGGCAGGTTGCTGGCCTCGCAGATGTCGCGCAAGGTGCGCATATGGGTCAGGCCGCCAATACGCGTGACTTTCATGCCAAACCCATCCACTAGGCCAGAGCCGACTGCGGAAATCACCGTGTTGAGATCGACACTGTTCTCATCCATGTAGATGCCGTGGTTGACCTGCGGCCGTATTTTCTCCAGATCCTGAATGGTGTTGCAGGGCTGCTCCATAATGAAAGGCACATGCGGCAACTCGCGGCTGACGCGCAGGGCGTCACGTGTGGTCCAGCCACGATTGCCATCTACCGCAAGGCGCATGCCTGAGCCTCCGACCGCTTCCCAGACTTTGGCAATCGTTTCAATGTCGATTTCCACGGGGCGGCCGCCAACCTTGACTTGCAGCCGTGGATAGCCTTCCTCCAGCTTCTCTTTGGCCAGCCGAGCAATCTCATCTGGTGCACCAACACCTGTGGCATAGTATGAAGGGACACGATCAACAATCGCCCCACCCAGAAGATTCGCCACGCTCACGTCGAGAACTTTGCCCATCAGATCATAGGCGGCAATATCCAGCGCGGCTTTGACATAGTTGTGACCCGCCAAAAGCGTGTCCATCTTGCGGCGCAATTGACCGGGTGTTGCGTCTGATCCAATCAGTCCTTCGGCCATCACCTGCAATGCGGCGCGGGCACCGGCGGCATGGGCCTCGGCATAGATTGGTCCGACAGGACAGGTCTCTCCCCAGCCAACATGGCCAGTAACAGACACAAGTTTGACCAAAGTTGTGTCCAATGTCCACACCGTGCCACTGGCCATTGTATAGGGGCCATTTTTGACCGGAAGGTCGTGGGAGTAGATATGTATCTCTTTGATTTTCATGTGATCTATTCGCAATCTTTTAAAGGTTGTCTGATGTCGGTTGCGGTATTTGGTTCTACGAACCTGCTTACGGCAATGTAGGCAGTCTCGAATGTCGACATCATCCCGTCCTTTTGTGTCATGGGTGCAGTCTTTATTCTTGGTTAGCAAAAAAATGGGTGCCAGAGTGAACTGAGAGGACACTCCCTTTATCAACCTTCAAAAAGAGCGGGCATAGCAACAAACGCTGAATAGTGCCGTTCCTCAAAATTGGTGTGTTTATGCTAAGCTAGGCTCGCTAGAGGACAGTTCTGAGGAACGGCTATGCAATTTTCTAATGCTATTCTACTTGTGCGGTCACGTTGTAGTTGTCGCGCACACCATCGCGATACAGCGCCTTGGCGAGAGAAATGCACATCAGGCCCATCACCATTGTAAATGGCAGTGCGCCGATGATCATTGCCGCGCGCAGGGCGTCCATCGGATTGTTGTCGCCAGTGGCCAAGATGAGCGCACCAATAACAGCCGTCAGTATCAGGCCCCAGATGATGCGATGCTTGATACCTGTTTCTTCTGCACCGCCGGACATGATGGTGTTCATAACCAAGATGCCTGAGTCCGCCGAAGTCACGAGGAAGGTCATAACCAGCACCACGCACATCACGTTTAAAATGGACAGAAGAGCACCGTCGATCATGTAAGACAGGGTGACAAAGAGCTTGTTGGTGTTTGATGCACCGATGATTGCGCCATCCGCAACACCTGCGAGCTCCAGATCAATGGACGTGCCACCAAGAATGGTCATCCAAGCAAAGCACACCAGTGCCGGCGCGAACACACAGCCCAGGATGAACTCACGCACACTGCGCCCCTTCGAAATGCGCGCCAAGAACAGGCCCACAAAAGGAGAGAAGGCAATCCACCAAGCCCAATAGAAGGTTGTCCAGCCAGCCTGCCAGCCGAACTGGCGACCTTGCTCGCCTGCTGCGTAAGTCGCAGTCAGCGTGGTTTCATCGAGCTCAGCAGCGGCGCCTGTAAGACCAGATTTGAAGCCCTCATAGCTGCCCCATGCATTGGTGGCGCCTCCCATCAGTTCCCCTGCAAGCGGTTGTGCCGCAGCAGGCAGCGAAGAGGCAAAAGCTTCTGCTGAAAGCGGGCTATATGCGCCAAAGCTCAGAGACAGGAAGTGCAGGATATAATCCACCATCGCGGTGCCATAGGTGGTCATTGCAAAAGCGAATGAGCCAAACACGACAAACGTGCCAAGCAAGATGATGGACAGCACAAGGTTCAGGTTGGAGAGGTATTTCACACCACGGCCCACACCAGAAACCGCAGACAGGATGGACAAGCTCATGATGGTCACAAGCCCGGCAATCAAGCCTACTTTGCTTGGTGTTGGAACCTCACCACCCATATCCATTATCCAGGTCATTCCAGTGATCGCGTAGATCCCATCAACAAACTGGCTGATGCCGTAGCCGATGGTCACAGACACACCAAGAATGGTTGCAACTACACCAAGTACATCGACAAGATGGCCTAAGAAACCGTTCATAAGACGACCAAACAGTGGCGTCAGAGCAGAACGAATGGTCAGTGGCATACCGCGTGTATACGCATAGTAAGCAAGGCTAAGCCCCGTCACGACGTAGATCGCCCAAGCATGGAAACCATAGTGCAGGTACGTGTAGCGATAAGCGGATTGAATCGCCTCGGGCTGATTGCCCGGCACAGCCCCCGACACAACTTCAGGGTTAGATCCCCAAAGCCCCAGAGGCTCAGCAGTGGCAAACACCATCAGGCCCACACCGAGACCTGCCCCAAACATCATTGAAAACCAGGAGAAATTCGAAAATTCAGGCTTTTCGCCTGGCGCACCCATGATCCGTTTCCCGGTTGAGGGCAGCAGTGCCACAGCAGCAAGAAAGAAGAAAAACAGTCCAACGATTATAACGTAAAAGCTATTGAAGCTCTCAAGGAGCTTGCCGTTCAAGCTCCCGAGCGTGCCAGTCGCATTGGCTGGAAACACCAGAGCCCAAAGCACAAGCGCCACCATGATGCCCTTACTGATTAAGGCAATTGGCACGCTGTAGTTTTCATAGAAACCGGCATCAGCCGTTTCTATCTCTAAGTCCGTAAAAGGTTCTTTTATCGACATACTATTCCTCCCGTGTTGTTATTGTCCTTTTCAATCGATCCTGTCCCTTTAGCGACTCCTTTCGCGTCTTATCACTGCTATCCAGCGCGCTTTTGAGTATGCGGTGAAATCCCAAAATGCTGTCGAAAGCACTTGGAGAAATGACTTGCAGACGCAAAGCCACACGAGATGGCCACATCTAGGACTCGCATGTCGGTTTGCTGCAATAAGGTGCGGGCACGCTCTAATCGCAAGCTGGTCATGTAGGTTTTGGGGCTCATGCCCACGTACTTTTGAAACAATCTTTCCAGTTGCCGCGTTGACAGCCCAGCGTTGGCTGCGACTGCACTGGGAGACAGCGGGGCCTCCAGGTTTTTCTGCATCAGCTCGACCGCACGCGCGAGTTTTTCATGACGCGTTCCAAAGCGGCACAGATCTGTCTGTGTCTGACGATCATCCTTCACGCGAACCGATGCATAAAGCAAGTGATCTGCAACTTTAGTTACAGTATCTTGACCACATTGCTGATTGATAATCGACGCAAAGAGATCAATGGTAGATGCCCCGCCGCCGCATGTGGTGATGCCACGTTCCGTTTCATAGATCGAACATACGGATTCAATTTCCGGAAACAGCTCCACAAACGCTGGCTGATGCTGCCAATGCGCACTCAACCTCTGTCCAGTCGCAAGACCAGCACTGGCAAGGATCGTTGCGCCGCCGCCGATGCCGCAGAGCTGAACACCAAACCTTCGGGCCTGCCGCAGCCAGGACTTCAGCTCGTTGGACACAATTTGCGCAACACCCGCCGCTCCGCAAATGACGATACAATCACCGCGACTGGTGTGCGGTAAGCTTCCCTCGACCTCTACTTTGATGCCAGAAGACGATGTCACCGGACCACCGGTTTCGCTCACGATGGTCCAATCAAAGACAGGGTGCTCGGCGACAGCGTTTGCTGCTGCCAGAGCGTCTACACCTGCACCAAGTTCCAAGGCTGAGAAGCCTGGTGAGATCAAGAAGACGAACTTGGCACGGGCGCTTGGCTTGATGTTTGAGTTTGAGACTCTGATTTCAGGACCCCGCATCATTTTCAGCCCTCTCTTCTCTTAGGCACGCATGTTTGCACCGTTGGCGTCATATGCTGGGGCGCCAAGGATCTCTGCATCGTACATTGTGCCCAATATCTCTACCTGGAGTTTGGTGCCTGGCGCAGCATGCGCCATCGCTACATAGCCCATCGCCATAGACTGACCGACGCGATGGCCATACCCACCGGAAGAGACGTAACCGACTGCCTCGCCGTCTTTTAGGATCGCCTCATCGTTGGAGACATCGATGCCATCAACCTCGATTGTCATCGTCACAAGCTTCTGTTTGACGCCTTCCTCACGGAATTTGAGCGTGGCATCTTTGCCGACAAAATCCTTCTTCCAGTTGATGAAAGCATCCATGCCGCTTTCAACCGCGTTGAAATCTGGACGGAAATCTGTGGTCCAGACTCCCCAACCTTTTTCCAAGCGCAGGCTCATCAATGCGCGTGCGCCATACCAGCGATAGCCCAAATCGGCACCGGCCTCTTCAATCGATTGCGCCAGACGCAGAAGGTATTGAGGCTTGCAGTAAATCTCATAGCCCAGCTCACCGGAGAAAGAGATCCGGTTCAGGATTACAGGAACACCGCCCACAAAGGTCTGGCGCAGGTCGCGGAACTTGAACGCCTCCGCGGAGACATCATCACGGGTGATGCGGGCCAGCAATTCACGTGACTTCGGCCCGGAAAGAGCTACACCGTGCCAGTCGTCCGACGCATTGCTATAGGAAACATCCGACGGCAGATCTTTCTCAAACCAGCGACGGTGCGCCTCCTGCATCGACCCCGAACCAAACAGGATGAAGTGATCGTCAGCCAGGCAGGCAACGGTCAGATCACCATACAGGCGACCTTTTTCGGTCAGCATAGGGGTCAAGGTCAGACGGCCCGGCCTCGGAACATAGCCTGCGAGGGTTTTGTTCAGATAATCGCGTGCGCCTGCGCCCTTGAACTCGTGCTTCGCAAAGTTTGCGATCTCGATGCCGCCGACTGCGTCCTGAACGGCCTTTACTTCGCGTGCGACGTAATCAAATGAGCGATTGCGCTCAAATGTTGGCTCTTCATGCGCATCGTCAGCACCGTCCGCAAACCACAAAGCGTTTTCAAGACCAAAGCCTTGATCCATCACCGCGCCCTTGGCCACCAGCCGGTCATAAAGCGCCGTGGTCTTTTGCAAGCGCCCTTTGGGCAGTGTTTCATTGGGGAAGGTCATCACAAAACGGCGCTCGTAGTTCTCAGCCGATTTGATGGTACCCCAGTCTGGTGTTGCAAATTCGCCAAAGCGCGCCACATCCATGGCCCAGACGTCGATAGACGGCTCACCGTCAATCATCCATTCCGCCATCGTCAATCCAACGCCGCCGCCCTGACAGAAGCCCGCCATTACACCAACCGCACACCAGTAGTTCTTCATACCCGGAACCGGGCCGATCATTGGGTTGCCATCCGGACCAAAGGTGAATGGGCCGTTGATCATGTCCTTTATGCCAGCCGTGCCGATGGCTGGGATGCGCTCAAAGGACATTTCCAGACGGTCAGCGATGCGGTCCAGATCTGGTTGCAAGAGCTCATGGCCAAAGTCCCAAGGTGTTCCTTCGATCTTCCAGGGTGTAGATTTCGGCTCGTAAGTTCCCAGCAGCATCCCCTGACGCTCCTGACGGAAGTAAATGTTTGCCTCATAATCTATGCCTGCAGGCAAACGGCCAGCTTCGCCCATGCTGTCCATACGCCCGGCAATATCTGGGATTGCTTCGGTGATCAGGTAGTGGTGCTCCATTGGCTGTACAGGCAGGTGAATACCGGACATATGGCCAATTTCCCGCGCCCAGAGGCCACCACAGTTCACTACGTGTTCTGCGTTGATCTTGCCCTTGGGAGTGGTCAGATCCCAGCTGCCATCCGGGCGCTGACTCATCGCGGTCACGCCGCAATGGGTGAAATACTGCGCGCCATGGTGACGGGCGGATTTCGCAAAGGCATAGGTGGCGCCAGACGGGTCAACATCGCCATCCTGATCATCCCACAGGGCGGCGTGATAGTGTTTCGGGTCGATCAGCGGGTGGCGTTCGGCCACTTCTTTGGGACTGATGAATTCCTGATGCAGGCCCATATAGCGCGCTTTGGAACGCTCGCGCTTTAGATAGTCATACCATTCTGGGGTCGAGGCCAGATAAAAGCCGCCGGTGATGTGCATGCCCACCGAATGGCCAGAGGTCTCTTCGATCTCTTTGTAGAGGTCGATTGTATAGGATTGCAGACGCGAAATATTCGGATCTGAAGAGATCGTGTGGATCTGTCCCGCCGCGTGCCAGCTTGAGCCGGAGGTCAGCTCGTCGCGTTCCAGAAGGACGGTGTCTTTCCAGCCGAATTTGGCCAGGTGAAACAGGATCGAACAACCGACAACGCCGCCACCGATCACAACCACTTTGGCGTGGGAGGGCAGCTGCTTGCCGCCAGTGCTTTCTTCTTTTTGAATCTCAGGCATTATGTTTCCTCAGTTCAGGGGCAACCGGCGGAATTTGCCGGGCATTGCAGGGTCATAAAAATGGTCAAGTGGTCCGTTTTCGATCAGATGGGTGTGCCAGTGGCTGAGCGCGTCTCTATCAAGCGTCACGCCCAGACCGGGGCCTTCGGGAACGGTGATCACGTCATTTTTCTGGCGGAACGGCCCGCCTTCGATGACATCACCGATCTGCCAGCGAAACAGCGACTGTGATGGCTCAGAGATCCAGGGCATGGCTGCGGACATATGAAGGTATCCGGCGGTTGCGATGCCTGCATCACCGGAATAGCACCAGAAGCCGACGCCCATCGCCTCACAGGCCCCGATAAAGCGCACCGCGCGCGCGATACCGCCCAGAACCGCAAAATTTGTCACAATGTAATCCGGCCCGCCCACGGCAACCGCCTTGCGGATGTCTGGCACATGGGTGGAGATCGGAATGGTAAAGTGGCGGCGCAGCTCTGCCATCTCTTCAAAGGTCGCAACCGGATCTTCGTAGTTGCGTATATTATAGGGCTCGATTTCACGGAACAGACGCATCGCGGTTGGCAGCGAATACTGCATATTGCTGTCCAGCCGGATCATCGCCTTGCGGCCCAGCGTGTCTCGTAGCGCTTTCACCGTGTCGATTTCCAGCTCGGGATCGCCGAGGATCAGCTTGCCTTCGAACATGGTTGAGCCATGCTCCTCTGCCATACGGGCACAGTAGTCCGCCACCTCCTGAGGGGCCATTTCGCCCCCGACACGATAGCCAAAGTACTCGGTGAAAGGGATCTCTTTGCGCACCGCGCCCCCAAGCAGGCTATACAGCGGCTCATTGGCGACCTTACCGCGCAGATCCCAAAGCGCGATCTCAATCGCACCAAATGCTTTCACCACAGAGCTGTCATCTGTGTTTTGTACGATCTGCCAAGGCGGCACGCATAGGCTTTCGCAGCCAGCAATATCCAACGGGTCTGCGCCGACCAGCCGTTCGCCCATGGCCTCAATCGTGCGCACCACGTCAATTGAGGGTGCTTCACCAAGGCCAACCAAGCCTTGATCCGTCTCGACTTCGATGATGGTTTTTGACGTGCCCGGATAGTATCCGCCGGTCCACCACATCGGCTTTTCAAGCGGAATATTGACCGGCGTCGCCTTCAGCCCTGTTATCTTAATACCAGGCATCAGGCAGTTCCTCTTTGCGCTTGGCGACATAGGTTTGGAGCTCTTCGAGCTTCGCGACGTCCATGTCTGGCTGTTTGTATTCAGCCAACATCTGCTTCCAACGGGCGCAGGCACGCGCGCGCATATCTAGTGAGCCGCGCTCCTCCCAGTTTTCAACATTTTCGCTGTCTGAAAGCTGGGCTTCGTAGAACGCATTCTGATAGTGACGCATCGTGTGAGCCGACCCAAGGAAGTGCCCACCGGCCTCTACTTCGCCATAGGCATCACGTGCAAAACTCTCGTCGCTGGTGTCCAAACCTTGGCTCAGAACCTTTTGATAGGATCCAAGACGATCCGCATCCATCACCAGCTTTTCGTATCCAGTAACCAATCCGCCTTCGAGCCAACCAGCTGAGTGCAGCACGAAATTAGCACCAGCCAGGATGGTTGAATGCATTGAGTCTGCACTTTCATAGGCGGCCTGAGCATCCTCGATCTTCGATGCCGTCAGAGATCCGCCACATCGCAACGGCAACCCGAGACGGCGCGCCAGCTGCCCAATCGCGTAGTTCGAGACCACGGGTTCCGGCATGCCAAAAGTGGGGGCTCCGGTTTTTAGTGACATGGACGACAAGAAATTCCCCATGACGAATGGCGCGCCTGGGCGGATCAGCTGTACATATGCGCAGACCATCATCGCCTCCGCCATCGCTTGCGCCACGGCGGCCGCCGTCGATACGGGCCCCATCGCCCCTGTCAAAATGAACGGTACTGTAACGACCCCCTGACCCCGCGCGGAGTAGACTCGCACCGATTCAGTTACCACGCGATCCACCAACAAAGGTGAGTTGGTGTTCACATTCGCCATAATAACGCAGTTGTCATCTACAAACTCGCGCCCGAAAACGATATCCATCATGTCCATGCTATCTTGCGCACGGCTCATTTCTGTGATCGCTCCTAGATGTGGTTTGTCACTCAGTGTGATGTGCGCCATGAGCATGTCAAAGTGGCGCTTTGAAACAGGAACATCGGTCGGCTCGCAGGTCACAAAGCCACCGTGATGCAGATTTGGGTGCATATAAGTCAGCTTCACGAGCTCTTCGAAAGCAGCCATGTCACCATAGCGGCGACCGCGCTCAAGATCGCGCACGAAGGGAGAGCCATAAACCGGTGCAAAAACCTGATTGGTCCCGCCTATGGTGACAGACCGCTCCGGGTTGCGGGCAAATTGGGTGAACTCGCTAGGCGCCTTGGCACAGAGCGCGCGAATCCAACTCGCATCAGCGCGCACTAAATCATCTTCGACGCTCGCGCCCTCTTTTTTCCACAATGCCAACGCTTCAGCGTCGTCTCGGAACGCAATTCCGACCTCTTGAATGATCCAGTCGACCTGTGCCTCAATCTTGACGAGGTCCTCTTCATCCAAGATGTCGAATTGCTTGAGTTTACGGCGAACAAAAGGGCTGGCAATCGCGCCTTCCCCCTGCGTGTTGCGTTGCCTAGACGCTCTTGCGCGACGTGCCATTGGTCTGCTCCCCATATTCTTCAACTCAGAATATTAACCCGTGAAAATGGAGCTGTGACGCTTGAAAAAATAAATGGTTGGCATAAACAGATTTTATGCAAGAACTCTGGAAACAACTCGGTTCACCCCGCCATCTCGTCGTCTTTGAAGCGGCGGCGCGGCTCCAATCCTTCACGCTCGCCGCACAAGAACTGAATGTCCAACAGCCGGCGGTGAGTGTCGCGATACGCCACCTCGAAGAAGGGCTCGGTACGGCTCTGTTCATTCGCCAGCACCGCAAAGTGATTCTAACCACCGCGGGGGAACGTCTTATGGCGGATGTAACACGGGCTTTTAGCCAGCTTGCCCAATCTGTGACATCGATTCAGCAGCTTAAGCAGGCCAAATATGTCACCCTCAGTGCATCGACCGCATTTAACAACTACTGGATCATGCCAAGGTTGGTAGAGTTTCAAGCGCAATACCCGGAAATTGACTTGCGTTTGCAATCAAGTGATCGCGAGCCAGACATTGACGCAGAAAATATCAGCCTCGCTATCCGCTTAGGCGACGGAAATTGGCCAGAATACGAAAGAGCGCTGATCGCTGATGAAGTGATTTACCCGGTCGCGGCACCGCACATCGTGGAAGCAGCAGGTCAGTTTGAGGACGTATTTGACCTGCTCAATCAGCGGCTGATCCACCTGGAAGAGCCCATTCGTCAAAGGCCGAGCTGGAGCGATTGGTTCAAAAACTTCTCGGTCAAATCAGGCGTGCCAAACACCGGACTTCGGCTAAATGACTATGCCCTTGTCCTGCAAGCCGCCATGGCCGGAGAAGGCTTTGCATTTGGCTGGAAACATCTGACTGATCGCCTTGTGGCACAGGGCGTGCTGGCCGCACGGTTTGAATGGCAGTGGAAAACCGGAAACGGGTTCTATCTTGTCTGGTCAAAAAGAACGCCTCTGTCTGCTGACGCACATCGAGTTAAAAGTTGGGTCTTGGCAAACTGCAACTAAGCGTTGCCAACATGACAGACTTCTCCCAACGTTTATGGTGGTAAACCGCCCGTTGTTGTGGATGAGACACTGGAACGGGGGTTAGCAGCTGATACACGCCGATCGCGTTTTGATGACTGAAATCACTTATCTAAAGGCGAATGAGTGTTTTATTTCTCGCTGTGTTGTCATCGATCTGTTCTCGCGCTGCATTTTCGGCACGGCTATGCAGCCGCACGAGGCCTCGAAATTTGCAGTGGAAGAGAGAGAAGGTCAGAAAGTGAGAACCCCGCGTTAGGCAGAATGTCCTGACCTGCTACCCAAAAAACTGGACCGTCCTGAGCTGGAATTTTCCAATTATGATCCCGAGATCGGGAGAAGGAGAGTTCCATGAAGAAGAGCAAGTTCACGGAAGCGCAGATTGCGTTTGTTTTGAAGCAAGGCGAAGAAGGCACGAGCATCGCTGAAGTCTGTCGAAAGACTGGGATTGCGGAGGCCACGTTTTATAATTGGCGCAAGAAGTATGGCGGGCTGATGCCTTCCGAGATGAAACGTCTCAAGATGCTGGATGAAGAGAATACGCGATTGAAGCGTCTGGTGGCTGGCCTGTCTTTGGATAAGGCAATGTTGCAGGATGTTATCAAACGAAAGCTCTGAGGCCTGCCCGTCGCCGAGAACTGGTCGATGAGCTCCGCGCGGTTTGGGGTGTCGGCGTCCGGCGCGCCTGTGGCGTGTTGCAGGCGCATCGCTCGACCTACCATTACAAAGCACACGGCGGCGAGCAGGTCGAACTCAAAAATCGTATCAAAGAGATTGCAGAGACGCGTGTGCGCTATGGCTACAGGCGCATCCATGTCCTGTTGCGTCGCGAAGGCTAGATGGTGAATGCCAAGCGTGTCTACCGTCTCTACAACGAAATGGGCCTACAACTGCGGAACAAAACGCCGAAACGCCGAGTCAAAGCCAAGCTTCGGGAGGATCGTGTGGAAGCAACGCAAAGCAATGAGACTTGGGCAATGGATTTTGTGCACGATCAACTGTTCACGGGCCGCAAAATCCGCGTGCTGACCATCGTGGACACCTTCTCGCGGTTCTCGCCTGCGACCGATCCGAGGTTCAGCTACCGAGGAGAAGATGTTGTTCAGACACTTGAGCGCATATGTTGCAAGGTCGGCTACCCGCAGTTCATTCGTGTCGATCAGGGATCGGAGTTTGTCTCCCGTGACCTGGACCTTTGGGCTTACCAGCATGGCGTCGTTCTGGACTTCTCTCGGCCCGGCAAACCGACAGATAACGCCTTCATTGAGAGCTTCAACGGAAAATCTCCAGCCAGGTGGTCCGAAGAAGGGGAGCGGCTCAGTCCTCCGTTTCCTAAACATAACGGTGAACCAGTTCAGTGGGGGAGGCTCACCAGTACTCAAAATTGACGGGTAAGATTGCACTGAAAACGAGAAGCACGGTTGATTGCGTCCCAAATTTCAAATTTTCGAAATGGTTTTTGCAGAAACTCGATCGGTCCACATGATTGAACCAAAGCTTTTGTCATCTCGAAAGAAGTGTCCCTAGCCCCCCCCGATATCACTATGATCGCCGCGCTAGGCATTTCTTTTATAACTTGGTCTAGAAATGAAACGACAGAAATCCCATTAAGCCAAAAATCAGCAATAACTATATCAACGCTCTCTGTGCGCTGCAGTAAGTTAATTGCATCCTTCGAACCTGTCGCTGTCTCGATTTCATGTCCAAGCCAGGACACAGAACGACTAAGAAGCTCGAGAACGGATTGATCATCTTCTACAATAAGCACCTTTGCCATAGTCATTTGCCTTCCGCTTGATCTTTAGTGAGTGCGATATTCCTTGAAATTCTCCTAAAATGAGATCGATCAGTATATGGAAGTTGGTTTATTCGGGCGGCGATGCGCAATATGGGATCTTCTTCCAGCACCCTCTGACCTTTAGAGGTCAGGGAAATGATATTGCTTCTTGCATCCATCGGATTTCGACGCTGCTCAACCAAACCTTTGTTTAGCAATGTGGCAATGCACCGAACGATTGGAGCATGCGTGAGACATAAGAAGCTTGATATCCAGCGAACTGTCCTTCTGCTTGGAGCAGTATCATTTAGGTATCTTAAAATTGACCATTGGAGCGCTTGGATATCTTTTGATTGCGTATTGGAATAAGACTCTCTGAGCAACTTTTCCAGAAGCAGCATTGTAGCAAAGTCTTGCTTCAACTCGTTTTCAGAAAGCTCTGGAGGGTCATCCTTCATTTCTCTGGGCGCCTACACTTATGCTTATTAGCAGGAAAACTCTTAGCTATTTCACGGGCAATTTCGATGGGAGAGCAATCTCTGTCTATTGTTCTGAATGTCTTTAGAAATGAATTAGGTGCTAATAGCACAATAAAGAACTGCGTTTCTTTGTCAACTGCATCGCATCACAAACTGAGAGCATCACTCAAAGTCTGCAGTAGATCAGATTTTCGGAATGGCTTTTGCAGAAGCGTCACACCCTTGTCCAACCGCCCATGATGAATAATAGCATTCTCCGTATACCCGGACATAAACACAACTGGCAAACTGGGCTGAAGCTCTGTTAACTTCTCGGCCAGTTGTTTTCCATTAAACTCTCCCGGCAAAACGACATCTGTCAGTAATAGGTCGATGGCATTTGAATTATGCAATTCAAGGGCGCTACCAGCGTCCCAAGCAGATATAACAGAATAGCCCGCGCTTTCTAACTGAGCCTGCACTGTTTCCCGAATTGCGCTATCATCTTCAACCAAAAGAACGACAAAAGTTTCGCAAATAGAACCGACACTAACATGCTCTAACTCGCTGCTCCCCGCACTAACGGAAAGCGCTCTAGGGAGGTAAATCTTGACAACAGTACCCTCACCCAACTCACTATAAATTTTTATGTGTCCTTTGGATTGCTTGACAAAGCCATGCGCCATAGCAAGCCCCAATCCAGTCCCCATTGATATATCTTTTGTTGTAAAAAAAGGCTCAAAAGCCTTCTCAACAATTGGCTTTGCCATTCCAGTTCCCGTATCGCTGCAAGCAATACAAACATACTGGCCGCGGTCTATTTCAGCGGTTTTAGCATAGTGATCATCAACACGTGCGTTAAGCGCCTCAATCGTTAGTTTTCCGCCGCCAGACATTGCATCCCGAGCATTGATAGCAATATTAATAAGTACATTGTCTAACTGATTTCGATCAACTTCTATCGGCCAGATGCCGGCATCCGAGATGAGCTCAACTTCGATGTTTTCACCCAAGAGCGAACGCAGCATAGGCACCAAATCGCGCAGCGCTTGTCCAGGACAAACTACTTCCGGAGACAGAGGTTGCTTGCGTGCAAATGCTAGCAGTCTGTGCGTGAGTTTAGCCCCTCGCTCAGCCGCAGCCATAGAACTATCTACCATCCTATGAAGCGCAGGAGCTTCGGTTGCTTCCTTCAATAATTCTAGATTGCCAAAAATAACTGCCAATACATTATTAAAATCGTGAGCGACGCCCCCCGTCAGGCGACCAATCGCGTCTAGCTTAGACGCCTGCCATAGCTGCTCTTGAGTTGCGCGTTCTTCGGTGACATCCCTCAAGACTGCGCACAAACCACCACTTTGCAAACTATAGCGCTTAATTTGAAGTAGACTATTTTCGGGTGAAGTTAGAATTTCTTCCGGGTCATTGCCAGAGCGTGATACTAAATGAGCCGTTACGATGTCATCGACCACACCCGTCCCGAACGCTCCTGACGAAGCCAACCCAGTATATAGATCCCGCAATGACATCCCATTGTTGATTTCAAAATTTGCGAAACTCACCAACTTACGGAATGTATCGCTGACAATTGTCAAACGTTGATCAGCGTCAAAAACGGCGACCCCAAGCTGCATAGCTTCGAATAAATCTTGCATTTGGCTCATTGCGATCTGAGAGCCTGTGTTGTCGTTTTTATCCATCAATGCAAAGGGGTCCTAAAAAGAAATAAAATCAAGAACCTAGTTGTCCATTCTGGCCCATCGGAAAGCCGTTTCCTCGTCCCGAAACACCCCGACATGGCGCCAAATAGTGCTCACATAGCTCTCGTACATTCGAAGTGTCCCAAACCCAATATCTGTGTTTCCCACGAGCGCTACGCGTAGATTCGGATTCACAGCAGAATTTGTTGCGTCTTCTGTGCGAAGCACTTTCATCTGGTCAGTACCTATACGCATTTCTGTGACGTTATCGAAAATCCAGACATGGTATTTTCGCAATTTATAATCGGAATGATCGATTATCTCTCGACGAGCTTTGACAATCTCATCGTGCGTCACGACCCCCTGGAATCGGAGGACGGCAAAAATTCTGTTGTGTTCTATTGATACGATCATGACCCAGTGTCCCTGTGTGTACTAGAAGAGACATTGCCCCGAAAGAGTTTTAGTTCCCATAACGGCAATTTTTTTGCCACTTACTATCGATCCAAAAAAGTTCGATTTTTTTGCGTTTTTGCTGATTAAACATCAAATCGAGGATTAGAGTGTCTTTGAAGGGGACTGTTGGCATTGCCAACTTGTATACACGCGACTGACTGCAGCAGGGTCCGCGTCGGTCAGGTGATCATCTCGAGAACGTAGTTGTTACATAGGCTAAAAGCATTTGTTCTGATGGGACGGTATGAGACAGTGCAGAGTTGATTGCGGCGGGGTCGAAATATGGTGTTGATCTGGTCGTGAGAGGCAAGGAATCATTTCGTTTATCTTGGCGACTTGAAGCGCCCCATAAGCTTTTCGCGCTTTCGAGTTGGTCTATTGATCCTTCGATCCGATTGTTCAAACCTTTGTGTACGCGGTGATCCGCACCCGGTGCAAGATCGCGGATCGACGTAAAATAGCTTCGCAATTTACCCGAGATCACAATACGGGGCTCGCCGAATTGCGCAATCAACTGCTTCAGAAAGCGACGGGCTGCCTTAGCATTCCGCCGTGGTTGGACGAGGATATCAAGCGTGTCTCCGTTTGCATCCACCGCCCCCCAGAGCCAGAATTTCCGACCATTCATCGGAATGAAGACTTCGTCCAAATGCCATTTGTCGGCCGCCCCAGGCCGCTCTCGCCTGATGCAACTGGAAAAATGGCCGCCAAAGCGATTGACCCACCACCTGATCGTCTCTCGGCTGACCGTCACGCCGCGTTCCGCGAGCAAATTCTCAACATCAGCGGTGCTAAGCGAAAAGCAATAGTAGGCCCAAACGGCATAGGCGATGATTGCGGGTGGAAAACGAAAGCCCTTCAGGCGAGGCATCTTCATACGTGAGGCCTAATCAGTCACGAAGTGCAAACAAGTTGGCAATGCCAAGCAGTAAATCTCCTAATGGTTGATTTCAGTTAGTACAGCTTGCACGGTCAAATCATCGATAACCAGTGTACTGATGTCCTCACCATTCAAAGCGGCGCGCACAGCGTCAATTTTGTCTTTGCCGGTTGCCACACCGATCCGAACAGGAATTTGTCTGGCCTCTTCTAATGGCAGGCTGACCAGGCACGAGTTCAGGGCGTTGTCGCACAGCGAACCACGCGCATTGACCAGATGGCCCAACAGTTCGGCCCGTATTCCGTCCTTGAACAACTGGGCCCGGTGATCTTCCGATAGCGGGTGGGCGCGGTAGTAGGTGGCTCCCTGCCCGGCTACCGCCCCTAGACCAAGTAGGGAAACATTCGCCGCCCGGGCGCGATCTATTACGTCACCCACCGCACGCACGGACAGCAGCATATCCCGCTCTACCGAGGTATCCACGTGCAGCGGGGCGTGGATCAGGGTTGCGGAAGCACCCAACTCATCGGCTATACGAGTCGCTATGTGGTTCACATCCGTATAGTGCTGTCCCTGCACCCCGCCGATGATCGGCACGGCAACATTCGCATTTGTCCCTGTGGTTTTGAGGTGGTCGGCAACGGTGCTGAGCGTCTTGCCACCGGAGATTGCCAGGACATCCTCGGCACCAAGAATATGTTGTACAAGAATATGTTGTAAATGCTTTGCTGCCGTTTTGTCGACCAGATCCAGCGTGGTGTTAGCGTTGCCGGATACGGTATCTACCACTAGGCAATCGATCAGCGGCCAGCTTTCCTTCATCTGGCATTCCAGATCGAACAACCGCTAAAACGGGCTGTTAACGCGAAATTCGACCATGCCCATTTCTCGGCCCTGTTTGATAAGCCGGTTTACCTTGGCCTTAGACAGCCTAAAATTTTTTGCAATATCGGTTTGCAGTTGATCTTGGTCTTCCCCCAGTGAAGTGGTCCTCCACTATGTTTAGTAGAACGGAGGAATCACATGGGCAACAAGCGACCCAAGCCAGAGGAAATTGTCACGAAGTTACGACAGGTTGAGGTCCTTACTGGGCAAGGTATGCCGCGTTTGGATGCGATCCGGCAAATTGGTGTGAC
>NZ_JAGHRP010000021.1:0-19188 GCF_017743755.1 Shimia sp. R9_3
GCCAAATCATACCGCCACGCGCGAAACGATGCTTTCGAGTTGTGGGCTGGCTATGCAACGCAATTGGCCCCCTGAGTGGCAACGTTCACGCCAAGCTGAGCCCGGGGGGCAACAACCTGACAAAGCCGCCCGAGGCTGAACGTTTTCATCGCAGCTCACGCAGCGATTGGTTCTTCGCCTTCCTCGAACGCTATCCTTCACCACATTTTATTTCTGCCATGGACCAAGAGGCGTTCATTGCTGATGCTTGGGAAGTTGCCGGCCGCAAAGTTTCGAAATAACGGTTGCTTGCAGATAATTGTCCGACCGCCAAAGCTTCCGTGGGTTTGCCCATTGTGCTAGATTCAGATGCCATGAGGATGTTTCGGTTGGTCTCGGGCGAAGGGCGCAGTCTGATTGCTCAGCGTAACGAGATCGAGGATCACGCCATTGAACTGCTCAAGACCAACGGCGACTATCAGTTGCTGACATCTATCCCAGGGATTGGGTCGATCAATGCGCTAACCATCCTGGCAGAGGTCGGCGATCGGCACCGCTTTCAGCATCACCGGCAATTCTTGAAGTTCTGCGGCATGGACCTTGCAACGAACCAGTCCGGCACATTCCGGGGCCAGACCAAGCTGTCCAAGTATGGCAATGCCCGGCTACGACGCACACTTTGGATGGCTGGCCAAGTCGCGATCAATCAGCGCACCAACAGCTTTCGGGATAAGTCCGTACGCTACATTTCCAAAGATCGCCACAACACCCACTTGCGCCGCAAGGCGTATACCGCAATCGCCGCAAAGACGGCCTGCACTGTGCATGGGATCATCAAACGCGGCGAACCCTATTCTCTTCATCCACCATCTTGAGACGTTTCATCTCGGAAGGCATCAGCCCTCCATACTTCTTGCGTCAGTTATAAAACGTGGCCTCCGCAACCCCAGTCTTGCGACAGACTTCCGCGATGCTCATGAATTCTTCAGGTGTTGTCACGTTAATCCGTGATCCAGATAGGGATCCTGGCTTTCAGATTTCAAGCGGCCTTTGTGGCAGTATTCTAGGCGTCAAATGCCTCGAGGCGGTGTTGGTGCTGAGCGACGGCACGCGGGGACACTGAAACGATTGCGAATGGCTGAATGGGTGGCCACAAACCTTTGCAACCCGCCGACAGACCGATAGCCTTGAATTGTACGTTCTCGCTTTCGGAATGGGAGGTGACTGTTTCCAGCCCGTTTGTTGTCGCCCTTGTGCGACCAGTGTTTCAGGCCCGGCGCGATCTCCCGTTTGGCAGCACCATATGAGCGCAGCTTGTCTGTGATGATCCGTTTGGGAATAAAACCAAGACGCGTTATCAGGCTGCGCAATAGCCGTTTGGCGGCTCGTTTGTTGCGTTTCGATTGGATGATTTCATCCAGAACGACGCCATGCTGATCGACCGCGCGCCAAAGCCAATACTTGCGGCCAGAAATTCTCACGACAACCATCATCGAGATGCCAGATATCACCGGGGCGATCCTGTCGCTGTCGCAATTTGCGAACGATCTGTGGCCCGAACTTGATGACCCAGCGCCGGGCAGTCTCGTACGACACGTCGATCCCACACTGCAGCTGCATCTCGTCAACTTCGCGTAGGCTTAGATTGAAACTGGCATACAACCACACGGCTGGGGCGATGATTTGAGGAGGAAATCGGTGACGCTTGTAGCTGATCGATGATGAAATCATCGATGTCACCTATGCCCAAATCCAAACACCAGCAACCGAAAGGCAGATAACGTGACAACACCGTTTAAGTCAATATGTAGTCGGCAGGTTCGCTTGCTGGAAGCGTCGGCAAACCAAATGTTTCCAAAATGGTGTTGTCGCACACGCGGCAGATGGCGTTCAAAGGCAAGCCATTGTCTGGAGAGGTAAATGGGTCTTCTAATTCGCGTGTCACGGCTTGAAGGCCAAAAAACACATAGGCTACGACAGCCATGATGGCAGGGGCAAAAACGCCTCCGGAGTCTGCGAGGGCGAATGGCAGAAACGCGCAATACACATAGGTCGTGCGCCGTACCAAGAGAGAATATACAAAGGGTACAGGTGTCGTTTTAATCCGTTCATTTCCAGCTTGCTGTGCCGCCAAGTCGGACAACCGATTTGAAAGCGAGAGGCGCCCCATAGGATCGATGTTTCCCTCTGCGCTGAGCATGTTGAGGTTCCGCGCAGCCGTATTTAACCAGTAGGCTGCTGGATTGGTCGACGTTGCGGCATCGTCGTTTACGAGGTTTGCGTATTCTGGAAAGGTATCTTCAGCCTCTCCGCGCAGATTGGCGCGGTGCGCGTGAAAGAAGCGCGCCACTGGGAGCAAAAAACGCTGCCTATCTTGGTCAGAGTTGAGATGGATCAGGCTCTCCTGAGACGCTGCGCGCACGCTCGCGACGATGCCGCCCCAGAGTTTTCGGGCTTCCCACCATCGATCAAAGACCACGGTGTTTCGAAACGCCAAAAACAATGTGAGCGCGACGCCAAAGACGCTCATTGAAGAAATCGATGGCTTTGGCAAAAGATCGGTTTGATAAGATAGGAGATCAATTGCTGACGCCCAAACTGCGAACAATAAGATCTTGCCGTAGATTTTGCTGAGAATAGATCCGCGCAGTACAAAGAACAGCTGCATCGCCGATGGTTGAGGGCGTACGATCATGTTTTTGTTACCTTGTTAGGGCTGACTTGCATGTTTCAATCGGATTTTTGATGCAGACGCTTAGTAAGCTGATCTGAATTTATCAATGCTAATTTCAGTGTTTCTGAATTTTGGAGTTGAGAATCCAACACGTTTGAATGCCACGATGATCTGGTGCATTTGCGGCGCATGCGCGCCATCTCTGTCGGATCTGAAAGTATTTCTGTCCGAAATCGAGGCCGAAGCAGTAGGGAAAAGCGCTTAGAGAAGTGACGGCAACCAATAGGAGCTTTTATGCGATTCTCGGCGCTGCGACTTTTTAAAGAGGCTTTGACTGGCCACAAAGGCTGGGGCGCGCACTGGCGTGACCCTGAGCCCGCTGATGCCTACGACTATGTGATCGTAGGTGGTGGTGGCCATGGTCTTGCAACAGCATATTATCTTGCCAAGGAATTCGGCGGTGCGCGCATTGCTGTGCTTGAAAAAGGTTGGATTGGTGGTGGCAATGTTGGACGGAACACCACGATCATTCGCTCAAACTATCTGCTTGATGGCAATGAGCCGTTTTATGAGTTTTCGCTGAAGCTTTGGGAAAACCTTGAGCAGGACTTCAATTATAACGCGATGGTCAGCCAGCGCGGTATTTTGAATCTGGTGCATACAGATGCGCAGCGTGATGCCGCCCGGCGTCGCGGCAACGCGATGATCCTGAACGGATCAGATGCCGAGTTGCTGGACACTGACGCGGTGCGTGACATGTACCCTTTCCTGAATTTCAATGATGCGCGTTTCCCAATCAAAGGCGGTTTGCTGCACCGCCGGGGCGGGACTGTACGCCATGATGCAGTGGCATGGGGTTATGCCCGCGGCGCAGATATGCGCGGCGTGGATATCATCCAGAATTGTGAGGTCACGGGCTTCCGCATCGAAAACGGCAAAGTGCTCGGGGTGGAAACAACGCGCGGCTATATCGGTGCCAAAAAGGTTGGTGTCTCTGTCGCCGGCAGCTCCAGCCGCGTGATGGAAAAGGCGGGCATGCGCCTGCCAATCGAAAGCCACGTGTTGCAGGCGTTTGTGTCCGAAGGGCTGAAGCCCTTCATCCCGGGCGTCATCACCTACGGTGCAGGCCATTTTTATTGCAGCCAGTCTGACAAAGGCGGTCTAGTGTTTGGTGGTGACATCGACATGTATAATTCTTACGCCCAACGCGGCAATCTGCCCGTGGTGGAGGATGTGGTCGAAAGCGGCATGTCGCTCATTCCGGCGCTGGGTCGGGCGCGGCTGCTACGCAGCTGGGGCGGTATCATGGATATGTCCATGGATGGCTCGCCCTTCATCGACAAAACCCATATTGAGGGCCTCTATTTCAATGGGGGCTGGTGCTACGGCGGCTTTAAAGCGACGCCAGCAGCAGGTTATTGCTTTGCGCACCTTCTCAAAACTGATCGCCCTCATGAAACAGCAACTGCCTATCGTCTGGACCGGTTCCTGACTGGACATATGATCGACGAAAAAGGGCAGGGCGCCCAACCAAACCTGCACTAAGGATACGGCCATGATCAACAAGTTCGCCCGCGACCTGATCGAAAATTGGCATCTTGGCTTTGTGGCCACTGCAGATGCTGAGGGCAATCCAAACGTTTCGCCCAAGGGGTCATTTGTAATCCATGATGACACCACGATCAGTTTCGCCGAGATCCGTTCGCCAAACACTTTAGCCAACATCAAGGTGCGCCCTCAGCTAGAGGTCAATTTCATCGACATTTTGACCCGCCGGGGGGTGCTCATCCAAGGGGAGGCAAGCTTCGTCGCTCGCGAAGATGCCCGCTACCCTTCGTTGCGGCCACCTTACACCACGCGCTGGCCTGAGCTGGAGCCTGAGTTTTCTGGCTTTGTCGTCATCAATGTGACCGCCTGCAAACCGCTCGCCACACCGGCCTATGATATTGGCGTAACCAGCGAAGACTTACGCGCCAAATGGATGCAGCGCGTCCGGGATATCAATATCATCCACAAAGGATCGGAGGACGCCGAATGCTGATCGATCACCCCTTGTTGGGCCTGCGCGATGCACAGGAATTTACCTATCTTGGCGATGCCTCACTGATCAATCGTCCTGATTGGCAGGCGGAAAATGCGGCGCAGGCGTTTCACGACTATCTGTACCTGCGTGACAACCCTGCGGGTGAACATCGCGAGCTGTGGTTTCACGAACAGGGCGACCGGTCCTGGTTGGTGGTGACACGCAACACGGTCACCCATGAAATTCTGAAAGTCGAATTGGCACGTGATGTGGCCAAAGCGGCAGGGAAGGCAGACTAATGGCGCAAAACAATCGTCTGAGTGGTGGGCTGATCAATCGTGACGCCGCCCTGAATTTCAAATTTGACGGCAACACCTATCAGGGGTTTGAAGGCGATACGCTTGCCTCCGCTTTGCTGGCCAACGGCGTGCGCCTGATGGGGCGGTCATTTAAATATCATCGTCCCCGCGGGACGCTGACGGCAGGCAGCGAAGAGCCCAATGCATTGGTTGAGGTGCGCAGCGGTGGCCGTCAAGAGCCAAACACGCGTGCGACAGTGGCCGAGCTTTATGATGGCTTCAGCGCGAATTCACAAAACCGCTGGCCCTCGCTTGAGCGTGATTTCATGGCGATCAACGACCGCTTCTCAAATTTCCTGACCGCAGGTTTCTACTACAAAACCTTCATGTGGCCGAAGGCTTTCTGGGAGAAACTCTATGAGCCGATCATCCGCAAGGCGGCGGGTCTTGGCAGTCTGACCGGCGAAGATGATCCGGATTGTTACGACAAAGGCTTTCTGCATTGTGATCTGCTCATCATCGGCGCAGGCCCCGCCGGGCTGGCGGCGGCACTGACCGCCGGGCGCGCAGGCGCGCAGGTCATCGTGGCAGACGAAGATTTCCGTATGGGGGGGCGCCTGATCGCGGAAACCGGTGCTCTGGCTGAGATGGCAGGTGAGGCTTGGGTGGCACAGACGCTGGCAGAGCTTGCGTCGATGGGCAATGTGCGGGTGATGCCGCGCACCACCGTGTTTGGGGCCTATGACCACGGCATTTACGGTGCTGTAGAGCGCAACGCCGATCATCTGATCGCCCCGGCAGCGGATAAGCCGCGCCAGACGCTGTGGCGGATCTATTCCAAACGTGCCGTCATTGCCACAGGGGCGATTGAGCGCCCGATTGCGTTTGAAAACAACGACCGTCCCGGCGTGATGCTGGCGGGCGCTGTGCGAGCCTATGCCAACCGCTGGGCGGCGACACCGGCGCAGTCTGTTGTGGTTTTTGCGAACAATGACGATGCGCATCAGACCGCACGCGAACTTATGGCACGCGGTGTTGCTGTGCCTTCGATCGTTGATACACGCCCGGATGCGCCCGATGTGGCTGGCACAGAAGTGCTCAAAGGAGCGGAAATCGTGGACAGCTCTGGCCGTCTGGGTCTGACCTCGGTACGCGTGCGCACAGCCAATGGCCAGACCCGCGATATTGCTTGTGGCGCAGTGGCCATGTCGGGCGGCTGGAACCCAAATCTGGGTCTGACCTGCCATCAGCGTGGGCGCCCGGTCTGGAATGCGGATATTCATGCGTTTGTACCGGGTGAGGGGCTGCCTGTTGGCCAGATCGTAGCTGGCGCTGCAAAAGGTGAGTTTACAACTGAAGCTGCGCTGAAAGGCGGGGCTGCGGCTGCGGTGACGGCGCTTTCAGATCTGGGGATCACAGCCGCCGCCGCGGAGCTGCCAGCGGCAACAGACGCTCCGGTTGCGATCACACCATTTTGGCATGTCAAAGGCGCAAAACGCGCATGGCTGGATTATCAGAACGACGTTACCGTCAAAGACGTGAAACTGGCACATCAGGAAAACTTCACCTCGGTGGAGCATCTGAAGCGCTACACCACCTTGGGCATGGCCACCGATCAGGGCAAAACCTCCAACCTCGGAGCGCTTGCGGTGATGGCGGAACTGACTGGCAAGTCGATCCCAGAAACAGGTACCACGATTTTCCGCCCGCCCTACACACCGGTTGCGATGGGCGCCTTTGGGGGCCGTGCCGTTGGCAAGGATTTTCATCCCACCCGCCTGACACCCAGCCACAAATGGGCAGAAGAGCAAGGGGCCGTGCTTGTCGAAGCTGGCAATTGGCTGCGGGCGCAGTGGTTCCCGCGCAAGGGCGAAACCCACTGGCGTCAGTCCGTTGACCGCGAGGTGCTGCAGACCCGTAATTCTGTCGGCGTGTGTGATGTGACCACATTGGGCAAGATTGATGTGCAGGGCACGGATGCTGCTGCCTTCTTGAACAAGATCTACGCCAATGGGTTTGCCAAGCTGGCAGTGGGCAAGACCCGCTATGGCCTGATGCTACGCGAAGATGGCGTGGCTTATGACGATGGCACCGCTGCGCGTCTGGCGGAGGATCATTTTGTGGTGACAACGACTACCGCCAATGCGGTGCTGGCCTATCGCAACATGGAATTCGTGCGCCAGTGTCTGTGCCCGGAGATGGATGTGCAGCTGATCTCGACCACCGAGGCCTGGGCGCAATATGCTGTGGCAGGGCCCAACAGCCGAAAGCTGCTTCAGAAAATTGTCGATCCTGAATTTGACATCTCCAACGAGGCCTTTCCCTTCATGGCCTGCGGCGAAATCACCGTTTGTGGTGGTTTGCGTGCGCGGCTGTTCAGGATCTCGTTCTCTGGGGAACTGGCCTATGAAATCGCGGTGCCGACCCGTTATGGCGACGCCATGATGCGTGCGCTGATGGAGGCGGGCGAGGAGTTTGATGTTGTTCCTTATGGCACCGAAGCGCTTGGCGTTATGCGAGTTGAAAAAGGTCATGCTGCTGGCAATGAGCTCAACGGCACCACCACGGCGCTGAACCTCGGGCTTGGGCGCATGGTCAGCACCAAGAAAGACTGCATCGGCAATGTGCTCAGTCGTCGCGAGGGGATGAACACCAAAGACGCGCTGGCACTGGTTGGCGTGAAACCAGTGAATGCGGCAGATCCAGTGCCTGCGGGGGCGCATCTGATGAATGCGACGGGGCCAGTCGATGCAGCACATGATCAGGGCTATGTCACCTCTGCTGTCTACTCGCCGATCCTTGAAAGCTCCATTGGCTTGGCTTTCGTTAAGGGCGGTTTTGATCGCAAAGGTGAAAAGCTGCGTCTTGTGAATCCGCTGGAAGGTCAGGACACCCTGGTCGAGATCGTCAGCGCCCATTTTGTGGACCCTGAAGGGGAGAAACTTCGTGCATAAACTCAAAGCAATCACTCCGCTGGGCAGTGACACGCCGCGTATCGACACGATTGGTACGCTGACCATCTCGGAAGGTGTTGATAGCGCACTTGCATCCGTTGCAGCACGCGCCGGACAGGAGGCCGCTGTGCGTGACCTGCTGGCAGGAAAACTTGGTCTGTCGTTGCCTGATGTGGGGCGCTCGGCAGACGCTGCACCTCTAGCAGCTTTTTGGTCTGCGCCCGAACAGTGGATGATTACAGCGCTACATGACACTCATGAACTTCTGGCCTTTGAACTCAAGGCAGTGTTGGGTGATGCAGCATCTGTTGTGGAGCAAACGGATGGTTGGTGCCGTTTTGACGTGATTGGTGACACGCTTGAGGACTTGTTTGAGCGGCTCAGCAACGCGCCGATTCGCACAATGGGGCCGAGCTCTGTGCGCCGCACCACTGTTGAACATGTTGGCGTGTTTTTGTGGCGTCTCAGTGAAACGCACGTCGCCGTGTTTGGACCGCGTTCTTCCGCAGCCTCTTTGCATCACGGGTTGATTTCTGCCGCCAAATCCATCTCGTAGCGATGCCTAAACTAGCATATGGGGCGCTTTCTGCCGAAAGCGCCCATGTGTCATGATTAAACTCTAAGGACTTAGCCTGATGGCAAGGCGTCATCACTGCCAACGCGCATGGAGTTCTTTGCGCGCCGGTCACTGACAGGAGTCGCCCCATAGGTTTCACGATAGTAGCGAATAAAGGTGCCTGGTGTGGCGTAGCCCACCATATACGCCACTTCAGCGATCGAGACATTGGTGTAAAGCACGAGTTGGCGCGCCTGCTTCATGCGCATGCGCCGGTAGTAAACGAGGGGGCTCTGGCCTGTCGCATTTTTGAAGCTACGCTCCAATGAACGCGCCGATAGGCCTACGGAGGCCGCGACTTCGCTGATCTGGATTGGATTTTCAATGTGTTCAGCAAAATGCGCAATCGCTTTGGCAATTTGACTGGGCAGCAGATCTTCGCTTTGCGGCGTGGAAATTGCAGGGACTTTCTGAGTTACATTCTCGCTGCGGATGAAGGGGTGCTGAAACCAGCAGGCCACCTCCGCCATGATGTCGCCGCCCAGCCTTTCCTCGATCAGCTCAAGCATGTGGTCAAAGACGGCTGAGGCGCCTGAAATCGTCGTTATGGAGGCTTCTTTGCAGATCACAGATCCATTGATTGGGATGTGTGGAAATTCTGACTGGAACGCGGCTTCATAACACCAATGTACTGACAGTGGCGTGTCCCTAGTCAGATTGGTGCGTGCCAGAGGGAACACGCCGCCGCTGATGGCGCCGATTCTGGTCTTGTTGCGGATCAGGCGTTGAAGCGCGGCGTTTGCCTTAGATGGGGCGTCAAAAGCGCTGTTGGGGCTTGAGGCAAACAGAAGGTGATCTAGTTTTTCTACCTCTGACAGAGCGAGATCGGGTGCAAATGTCACTCCCGCGGATGACTGAATAGGGGCCGTGCTTTCGGAGATCACTACCCAGTCAAAAGCGGTTTGGCCGGAGATTTCATTGGCTGCACGCAATGGTTCGATACAAGACGTGAGGCAAGCCATAGGAAAGCCTGGGAAGATCAAAATGCCCAGCGTGGTGCATTCGGGTTGCGGGCTCATTTTTGTTGTTCCTTCTTGAGGCTGTCGACCGTTTCCAAAATATCGGCTTCGAGCCTTTGTGCTGCGGGGCTCATTGCCGAATCGGCACGGCGGAGCAGATGTATATGGCGCTTTGCTTTCTCATCCGCGATAGGGCGAAAAACCAGATCTGTATGGCCTGCAGAGCTGGCTGCCATTTCTGGAAGGATTGTAATGCCAATTCCCGCGCGCACGAGCCCCAAGATTGATGTAAGGTTGTGTGCAGAGAAGCGTGATCTTGAATGCAACGCCTCCACTTCGGCCCCAAGTATGCCTTCGGACAAGCTATTGGCGATCAGATGCTCTTGCGCCAACGCGTCCCATTCGATTGGGGCAGGCGTCAAAGCTAGAGGGTGCTCAGGGGGCAGCATAACGCCAAACCAGTCGGTCATTAGAGGTTGGCTGTGCAACCCAGTGTCATGGGTGCTGAGCGTGGCGATGCCAATATCGATGCGGCCGCGCGTGAGCTCATGCAGCACAGATTTTGAATCCATATCGCGCAAATCAATGCGGACGCTTTCGTAAGCCTTTATGTTGCCGGAAAAAACACGTGGCATGATCGTTCCTGCGACCGAGGGAACAGTTGCGATGCGCACATGCCCCATGCTGGCATCCGCAAAGCTTTCTATGGCTCTGACAGTATTGTCGAAGTGCTGCAGCTGTTGCTCTGATTGCTCCAGCACAAACGCGCCCAGAGCCGTGAGTTTGTTTTTCCGGTCGGTCTCAAACAATGGCTCACCAAGATGCGCTTCGAACTGTTTGAGCATCATGGAAACCGCAGAGGGAGTCCGCTTAAGGATGAGTGCGGCGTCGGTGAGGTTGCCGCTGCGAGCGACGGCCACAAAACCGCGGAGCATTTCAATTTTGAGCGTCATCAGGAGCTTCAGTTTTGTTGAATTTATCTTCAATAATTTTAGTTTGATTGATTGGTTGAAAAGAGTCCATACCCCGAGGCGACAATTTCTTAATGAGGTGACTCGGCGATGTCTGACATCCAAAAGAACCTGATCGCTGGCGAATGGCTGACTGGCGAAGGCGAAATCGAAAACCGCAACCCGTCTGATCTGAGCGATCTTGTCGGAGTGTTTGCTCAGGCAAGCGCTGATCAGCTGGAGGCAACCCTTGATCAAGCGCGCATCGCGCAGCGGGAGTGGGCGGCCTATGGGTTGGAGCGCAAGCAAGCTGTTCTGAATGCGATTGGCAACGAGCTTATGGCACGCGCAGAAGAGTTGGGCACTCTGTTGAGCCGGGAAGAGGGCAAGCCTCTGGCCGAAGGCAAGGGCGAAGTGTTCCGCGCAGGTCAGTTTTTCACCTACTATGCCGCAGAATGTCTGCGCCAGATCGGTGAGAATGCTGACTCCGTACGCCCTGACATTGAAATCGACGTACGCCGAGAAGCGGTGGGTACCGTTGCTATCATCTCTCCATGGAACTTCCCGACGGCGACGGCATCTTGGAAAATTGCGCCTGCGCTCTGCTATGGCAATGCTGTTGTGTGGAAGCCCGCCAATATCACGCCGGCCTCTGCTGTGGCACTGACAGAAATCATCAACCGTCAGGACATTCCCAAAGGATTGTTCAGCCTCGTAATGGGCTCCGGCCGGTCGATCGGTCAGCGTCTGGTGGAGAGCCCGAAGGTGGATGCGATTTCCTTTACGGGCTCTGTGCCTGTGGGCAAGGGTATTGCCGCCGCTGCAATCCAGAACTTGACCAAAGTTCAGATGGAAATGGGCTCCAAAAACGCATTGGCAGTGATGGATGACGCGGATCTCGATCTCGCGGTCACGCTGGCACTTGGTGGCGCATTTGGTGGCACCGGTCAGAAATGTACCGCCTCCTCGCGTCTGGTTGTGCATGCTGCCGTGCATGATGCTTTTGTCGAAAAACTTGTGGCCGGTACGCAGGCGATGAAAGTGGGCCACGCGTTGGAAGCAGGTACTCAGATGGGGCCGGTCGTCAGCGAACAGCAGCTCACAGAGAACCTGTCTTACGTGGATCTGGGAAAATCCGAAGGTGCGGAACTGGCCTGTGGCGGTCAGCGTCTGGAGATGCCGCATCAGGGCTTCTACATGTCGCCAGGTGTTTTCCTGAACAGCACCAATGACATGCGCATCAACCGTGAAGAGATGTTTGCGCCGTTGACCAGCGTTGTCAAAGTCGGCAGCTATGACGAGGCCCTGTCGGTCGTCAATGACACCAACTTTGGTCTGACATCTGGCATCGTCACCAAATCTCTGGCACGCGCGACGCACTTCCGCCGCAACGCCCGCACAGGTGTAGTAACCGTGAACCTGCCAACCGCTGGAACGGACTATCACGTGCCATTTGGTGGCCGCGGGGACAGCTCCTACGGCCCACGCGAACAGGGCAAAGCGGCGGCTGAGTTCTATACCACCGTTAAAACCGCATACATCAGCGCAGGTCCTGTTTGATCTGAGTGTGCACGCAGCTGCGCCCGCTTGGGCGCAGCGCTCAAGGCGCGCATGCGCCCTGAGACCGAGACGAAATTTCGCAGACAACACTGCTTGGGCGCTGATCACATAGAAACGGTTGCCGCATCGCTTTGCAAGCCAAATGCACCGAGCGGGGGGAGAGATCACAATGAGCCATTTCCGTATCGACGGACTGCAATACGCCAATTGGTCTGAAAAGATCTTTCGCCAGCTGCGTGAAGGGCAAGTCGACGCCATCCATGTGACCATTTCTTATCACGAGAACTTTCGTGAAACGGTTCTAAATTTTGAGAAATGGAACCGTTGGTTCGAGCAATACCCTGATTTGATTATGAAAGGTCGCTGGGCCAGCGATATCGCCAAGGCCCGTGAAACCGGTCGCACAGCGGTGTTTTTTGGCTTCCAGAACCCGAGCCCGATTGAAGATGACATCGGATTGGTCGAAATCCTGCACGATCTCGGCGCGCGGTTCATGCAGCTGACCTATAACAACCAATCGCTTCTGGCGACGGGCTGTTATGAGGCTGAAGATTCTGGCATCACGCGCATGGGCAAACAGGTTATCAAAGAGATGAACCGCGTTGGTCTTGTCGTGGACATGAGCCATTCGGCAGATCGATCCACGATTGAAGCGGCGGAGATTTCTGAGCGTCCGATCGCGATCACCCACGCCAACCCCTATGATTGGTCGCCTGCACTGCGCAACAAACGTGACAACGTTATCCGCGCGGTTACGGAAAACGGTGGTATGCTGGGCTTCTCAGTCTACCCGCATCATCTGAAAGACAAATCAAATTGTACGCTGGAAAGCTTCTGCGAGATGATCGCCCGCACTGCCGAAACCTATGGGGCGGAGCATTTGGGTATTGGCACGGACCTTTGCCAGGATCAGCCTGACAGCATTGTGGAATGGATGCGCGTCGGTCGCTGGACGAAAGAAATCGACTATGGCGAAGGCTCTGCTGCTGCGCCTGGCTTCCCTCCGATGCCAACTTGGTTTGAAGACAATCGCCACTTTGGCAACATCGAAGAAGGTCTGCGAGCCACAGGTCTCAACGCCGAGGAAGTTGCGGGGATCATGGGGAACAACTGGCACCGCTTCTTTGCGGAGAACTTCACACCGCGCGCTTAACGCCAGCCGAGAATACAACACTCAATAATAACGGCCGGGACCTATGATGTGGTGTCGGCCCGACCAACGGAGGGGTCATGTCTGACGCAACTTTGGAAACCGGAGCAAAAGAGGGGCGGATCAACAAGCCGCTGTTTCTGATTTCCGGTGGGTTTATCGCGATTTTTTGCATCGCTGCGCTCGTAAATCTGCAGGCGCTGTCTGCGACTGTTGACTGGGGCTTCAACGTTTCAGCAACGTATTTTGGTCTGTATTGGCAGGTGCTGCTGCTGGCAACGTTCCTGATTGGTCTGGTGCTTTGCGTTCTGCCCGGAGGGCGTGCGATCATGGGCGGCATCACCACGCCTGAGTTCACCACGTTCCAGTGGGGCTCTATGATCATGTGTACACTGCTTGCTGGTGGTGGTGTGTTCTGGGCGGCAGGTGAGCCAATTGCCCACTTCCTGTATTCCCCTCCCCTCTATGGGGCAGAGGGCGCAACCGAAGCAGCGGTTAATCCGGCGATTGCCCAAAGCTTCATGCACTGGGGGTTTCTTGCATGGGCCATTCTGGGGTCCCTCACCACAGTGATGCTCATGCATTATCACTATGAAAAAGGCCTCCCCCTTGCGCCACGCACGCTGCTGTATCCGGTGTTTGGTGATAAGGCGATCAATGGCCCGATTGGGTTGATTGCAGATGCCTCTTCGATCATCGCTGTTGTGGCAGGCACCGTAGGGCCGATTGGTTTCTTGGGGCTTCAGGTCAGCTACGGTCTTGCAGATCTCTTTGGCCTGACTGATGGCTTTGCGCTGCAGGCGACTGTGATCGCTGGCCTTGTGGCAATTTACACGATTTCTGCCATGACCGGCCTGTCGCGGGGCATTCAGATCCTGTCAAAGGTCAATGTTCTTCTGGCGGCTGCGCTTTTGCTGTTTGTGCTTATTGCTGGGCCAACGGGCTTTATCTTTGGCTCGTTCTTCTCCGGTTTTGGCACCTATGTTGGGAACTTTTTCCAGATGGCGCTTTATCGTGGCGACGCTGGGGTCTTTGGTGAGCCAGGCTGGCTTGGTTGGTGGACTGTGTTCTTCTGGGGCTGGTTCATGGGCTATGGTCCGCTGATGGCAATGTTCATCGCACGTGTATCCCGCGGTCGTTCGATCCGTTCGATCATCATAATGCTCTCCATCGTTGCACCCATCGTGACCAACTTCTGGTTCACCATCATTGGTGGCACAGGCATCGCAATGGAGCTGGAAGCAACAGGCTCGATTTCCTCCGCATTTGAGGGGTTCAATCTGCCTGCCGCACTATTGGCAATCACCAATAACCTGCCGATGGGGTTTGTGATCTCTATCCTGTTCCTCATCCTGACCACGATCTTTGTGGCCACCACAGGGGACTCGATGAGCTTTGTGATTTCTGCCACCATGAGCAATGAAAACAATCCACCTGCTGCGCTGCGCGTATTCTGGGGGATTGCAATGGGCGTGATGGCAGTGATCTTGATCTCTGTTGGATCGGGCGGTGTATCTAAGCTGCAGAGCTTTATTGTGGTCACTGCTGTACCGGTGTCGTTGCTGCTGCTGCCGTCGCTGTGGGATGCGTTGCGCATCACGCTTGCCAAAGGCAAAGCTGAGTAAACGGCCTTTGTTGGGCGCAAAACGCGCCCAACACTCCCCATTCAAAGACTGTCAGGCATCTTGTCAATTTCACTCAGATGCCAAAAGATCAGGAGGATATCGAATGACTGAGGTTTCCCGACGTGCCCCACAGGTGGTGATGCGTCTTGCGCGTCTTGGTTCTATGCACCAGTCGCGACTGTCCTTTATGCGCGTTCTAACCCGTCGCATGGCGCGAGAGAACTGGCGGTTTGAGAAGACAGCTTTTGAAATCAACGACAATGGGGTTGGCCATGCAGTTTATACCGCGCATGGTCCTGACAGATCATATTCACTGATTGCGTTTGCGCATGATCTCCCCCCTGAGAAACGTTCTGATCGGGTGATTGCGGATGCATGGGATGCAACCTACACCCTCTTTGATGGCGTGCCGACGGGTTCAGACATTGAGCGACTTTCGGCCAACATTCCGGTGCAGGAAGCAGGGCGCGTGACTAACACGGAGCTGTCTGTGTCGCGGTCAAACAGATCGGTGCGCTTGTGGGAACATGTTGTCGATGCTCTCGCAAATGGGCATCAGCCTTCTGTTGAAAAGATCGACGCCGTTGGATACCTCATGCGGACGACAGCGGTGTATGGTTCAGGCAAATTGGGGGCCGCAGATCGCGAAATGATCGCGGATCGCCCTGAGTTTCGTGCCCCTTTTCAGGTCGAAATGTTGTCAGTTTATCTGACGCGCTGGTTTGTACTGGATTTGGTACAGCATATGGCTGACGTGCGTGCGAGAGAGAGTGGCGCCGAGGCTGTTGCGCTGGATCTTGATATTGCGCGCTCAATGGGCATCGGGAACTCAACGGGGCTCGGAATGGCGCCGTTTCTGCTGAACCATCCAGTTCTGTTCAACAATTGGATCGCGGCGCGTGAAAACGCAGTTCAAGTGGTGCGTGGTGTGCAATCCGCAACCGCAGAAGACATCTCGCTGTTTCGGGATGTCTTTGAGCGAAATAAGAAAATTGCAGAGACTTGGGTCTCTGAGCATCCAATCCAAATAGAGAAACTTGCCGCTCTGCGTGAGGATGTTGAAAAGGTTGATGGTTATCTGGCCGACGCCGATTTGAACGCCGCGTCTCCTTGGAATACTTTGTACGAATGGGCCGAAGAGCACCTTTCGCTGGAAGGTCAGGAATGGGTCGCATCGCTGATACTGGAGCCTTATGGCGTTTTGGTGGATGAGTTCGCCGAAGGCATGGCCGCCGATAACACCGCCACGTTCCGTATCGCAGGCGCTATGAAAATCGGGGATCTCAGAGCGCTACTGCGCGAGATCTATGGCTGGGCGATTGAAACCGACTGGACGGCCCCCGCGAGCAAGGCGCGGGCGTGGTATGTATCCGAAGAAAAGCTCGAGCCGCGCTTGGGCGAACGCTTTGAAGAGCCTATTGAGGAATATGAGCAACCATTGGCGCCCGGACGGGACGCGGCACAACTGTATCAGGCGCTGGCGCATTGGTCAGAGGATGCGCAGGTTGCAGACTTCCTTTTGCGTCACCCAGAACATCGCCATGTGCTGCGGCGCGTTCAGATAGTCGGGCGCGCGCCTTACGCAGAAATCAGAGACAATACAATTTCCGATCACGTGCTGCCGATTGACATGTTGCGCTGCAAGCTGTCGTTCTTCGGGGCTACTAAGTTTGATCCCCGATCCGACCGGTGGGTGCGCATTTGTATGTATGGCAACGCGCCGCTTCCGCATGAATTGTCCAATGAAAACGCGGACTATTGGGTTTTCCCGCAACATGAAAAGGCAACCGCATGAGGCACTCCCTGAACGAAATTGAAGCCATGAGCAAACGGGCTGCACGTGGCGCGGGCTTGTCTTGGGGACTATCGGAAGAAGCCGCAAAAGGCACGCGGTGGCTTTCTGCATTTGGCTTTCCCGGGGCAGGGTTGTTGGCGGACTTGCTGGAGATGAATGATCGCATTCCGTCAATTGATGTGTCGCCTGTATCGCTGAGTGCGGAAATCTGGCATGCACCGACACGCCGCATGAGCCCCTTGATTGCAGGGGCGTCCCTGAGCGACAGCGCTGTGCGCCTTTTGGATCGCGGCACCATTGTAATGGAAAATGTCAGCATTCCCTTGCTTGCGGTGCCGTTCATGGGCGGGGCTGCGTTGCGTCTTGGGGTGCCGGTTGCCGCGGAATGGGATGGCGCGCGTTTGGCGACCGATGGACGTCAGCTTTGCGTTCAGGCCAGCCCAGAAGCATTGAACGCGGACCATGTTGCCAAGCTGGTGTTCTCCGCGCCTGCGGAAATGGAAGGCCGGCGGGAGCCCTTGCTGCGCGCGGACGTTCCAGACAACGACTGGGACAGATTGAGCGCATTTGCCCACCGCACTTTTGCCCCTGCGACAGAAGAAAGCCGTCTGCGCGGCGCTGGATCCGGGCTGAGTGACAACGACTAAACCCCTGCGGTTTGCGCCAATGGGCGCATCACATATCAGAAGATTGGGAACCCACGATGACTGCAACCGAAACTCTCTCTCTTGCCGAGATTGAAGCACTTGCCTTTGACGCTTTGGTGAAAGCTGGCACGTCCGAAGAAAACGCGCGCCCACTGGCTGTCGCCACAGCGATGACAGAGGCGGATGGCGTGGCCTCTCATGGTTTGGCCTATATTCCAATCTACGCTCAGCACGTTGATTGCGGAAAAGTCGACGGGAAAGCCAAGCCCATTGTGACCCAGCCACGTCCCGCAGTTGTCGCGGTGGATGCGGCAACGGGGTTCGCCCATTCAGCCATTGATCTCGGCTTTGAAAAGCTGATCCCTTTGGCCAAAGAGCAGGGCGTGGCTGTGCTAGCAGTGAACAACTCTTATAACTGCGGTGTGCTCGGCGTGCATACACAGCGGTTGGCGCAAGCAGGGCTTCTGGGCATTGGCTTCACCAACGCGCCTGCGTCCATTGCACCTTCAGGTGGCGCCAAACCCGTTGTTGGCACAAACCCGTTTTCCATCGCCGCGCCAGATGCTGACGGAAATGCAGCATTGTTGATTGACCAATCCGCCAGCACCATTGCCAAGAGCGAAGTGATGAAACACGCGCGTGAAGGCCAACCCGTGCCGGAAGGGTGGGTTCTAGATGCGGATGGACAGCCCACAACAGATCCAGAGGCAGGTCTTAAAGGCTCCATGGTCCCTTCCGGCGGCTACAAAGGTGTTGGCATCGCACTGACCGTTGAACTGATGGCGGCAGCGATGACTGGTGCGACGCTCGGTTCCGTGGCCAGCCCCTTCTCTGGGGCCGCAGGTGGGCCTCCTAAGACCGGTCAGTTCTTCATCGCGGTTGATCCATCTGCCACGTCGGGCGGCGCTTTTCAGGAGAAGCTCTCCGAGTTGATCGCGTCTTTCCATGATCAAGACGGTGCGCGACTTCCCGGTGATGGGCGTAGAAAATGCCGTGAAATTGCGGCGACCGAAGGCGTCGCAGTGAACGCTGCTTTGTTGGAAAAAGTGCGCTTGCTGCTGTAGGCGAGTGCTACGGCTTTGTCAGATTTCTGCTGTCGTAGCGTCCGGATGGTTCGACTCCAGGTTGAATATCGCAGATTTTTCGCGGAGATGTTGTCAAGTTAACGGTAATCCGCATGGAGGTCCTGGATTTCGGACTTCAAACGGCCCGTGTGGTAGGATTCCAAGCGTGAAATACCTCGAGGCGTTGATATCTGATTGTTAGTGCTGAGCGACGGCATGCGGGGGCACTGAAACTATTCCGTATGGCTGAATGGGTGGCCCCAAACCTTTGCAACCCGCTGACAGACCGTTGGCCTTGCATTGTTCGTTCTCGCTTTAGTATTGGGCGATGGCTGTTTTAAGCCCAGTTGTTGAGGCCCTTGTGCTACCAGTGACCCAGTCCCGGCGCTACCTCCCTTTTGGCGGCTCGTTTGTTAAGTTTCGGTTGGATGATTTCATCCAGAACGACGCCATGCTGATCGACCGCACGCAAAAGCCAATACTTGCGGACTGAGATTCTAACGACGACCATCATTGAGATGGCAGATATCGCCGGACGGCCCTCTCGCTTTCGAAATTTGCGAGCGATCTATGGCCCGAACTTGATGATCTCACGCTGTAACATGACCTGCCCCGCGAAACTTTCCTCGTTCTAGTGTAGAGTTTGCCCGACCTTTTGAAGGAGCAAACGAATGCGAAAGAGCCGTTTTGATCAGCCCCACCTAAGTGGTCCAATTTGATTGTTAGTGCATGACCGGCCTTTGGTCCATCTGGATGATGGTTTCGAGAGCCGGAGGGCGGTAGCCCAGTGCACTATGCGGTCGTTTGGTGTTGTAGTGCTTTCTCCATTGTTCGATCAGGATTTGGGCCTCGCGCAAGCTGTAAAATATCTCACCATTCAGAAATTCGTCGCG
>NZ_JAGHRP010000022.1:0-18570 GCF_017743755.1 Shimia sp. R9_3
TAGGCCCAAACGGCGTATCCAATGACACTCTTCGGAAACCGAAAGCCTTTGATCCGCGACAAATCTTCGATGTTCAACATGGAAACGAAATATCCGGACGTTGCGACGTCAGCAACCTGACAAAGCCCCTCGGGCCAGTACAGTGGCAGGTAATGGGTCAGCACGCGATGCCACAACTCGGTTTTTGAGCGCGAGATGATGTCATGTGTCCTGGACAGCTCCTGAAGGTCATTGGTCCCGCACAGCATCGGATCGTGATTGAATTGCGCATTCCCGATCTGCATCATGTGCAAAATGACTTGCGCATCCTTTGGGTCATGCTTGTCCCAACTGTTGTTCAAGGCTTCCCGGGTGCGGGCTAGTGCGACCGAAGACACCAGCTTTACGTCGAAACCGGCAACACCAAGCCGATAAGCCAGAGCGTGGCGATAGTTACCCGTGGCTTAAAGACCCCCCGGACAGGGCGGTCATAATCCGAGAGCGTGAAGATTAATCGGTCGAAGTCGTCGAGCTGGTTCAACACAGTCAGACGGCGCCGCCGCTTTTAACCTTGAACAGCGATCAAAACTTCATGGCGGGCTTTTGCGATATCAATTGCAACCAAAACAGGATCGGCATGTGCAATAGTGGCATCGGTCATAATCGGTTTCCCTTGCGGTGTGGTTTGTTGCAAAACCAGTTTAGGGACCTGAGACCCGGCTATGATCACCTGCTGTGCTATTTAGGGGCTGCGTAGGCAATCATAGCCTCAAAATCAACGTCATTCCGAAAGTGTTATGGAACAGAGTTCATCGCTCGGGCCGTGCAGGATTGGATCAAGGCTGTTGGCGCAAAAAACAGCCTACATCAAACCGGGCAGCCCCTAGAACAACGGATACTGTAAAAGCTTCAATGCACACTTCAGGGACGAGTTCCTCACTGGCGAGATCTTCTACAGCCTGCGCGAAGCCCAAATACTCATTGAAAAATGGAGGAAACACTACAACATGAAACGACCACATAGTGCCCTGGGCTACCGCCCCCCGGCCCCGGAAACACTCGTCCCGATGGACCCGAGGCCGGTCATGCACTAACAATCAAACCGGACCACTCAGGTAGGGCTGATCAATTAAGGAACCCACCTCGTGTGGGGATATAGCTGATATAAACACACCGCACCTAATTGGGTCGAGCATACAACATTCTCGCGTATCCGGCAGGGTGGTTACACCGGAAGCTTACCTGTCGCCCGCAAGCGCGCCTTAAATTTGGACACTGCATCCAGCGCTTGGTTTGCCGTTTTTGCTTCAGGTACACCCGGCACCAACCATTCGCCATCAATTGAAATAAGCGCGTGGAAATTGAGCATGGCAACCAGTTCTTCTTCGCTCCCCTCTACGAGGCGCAATTTTCCTTCGACCTGCGGTTCATCAGACAAACTGATGTGTCCAGATCTCATACAATATGCATACATTCACTCCGCCTCTCCTTTAAAGTGTTTCTAAAATCGGCTGAATTTGTTGGGGTTGAAAACATCCAACACTGATTAACATTTATGAATTCAACTTTTTGTTACAGAAATCGGCTGATTATCTCATCTAAATTAGTTTCCGTCCTTCGTGAGACTGGTTGAAACCAATGGTGATTTGAGGCAAGAGAGTGTTTGGCTCAGTGTGCACTTTTGGATTGATCTGGGATCATGGTTTTTAGTCAGAGCTCAAGCTCCCTTTCATTCATATCGCGGTATATGGTGACTTTGAAGAGTTCGTGTTCAGCCATGAGGCCTTTGTTCGGCGCTGTTGTGAACTATTTTTGATTGCAGACTCTTCTTAAACTCGTGCAGTTTGGGGTCTGTTCCGGCTTAGTTCAGAATGACACCTTAAGGCGAGATCTCATCGATTTTCTTACCTGTATTCGCTTGCGAGCAGGATATGTGCCCATCCAAGCGGCGAGAGAAGGGTATTGTCACGTTAACCCGTGATCCAGATAGGGATCCTGGCTTGCGGATTTCAAGCGGCCTTTGTGGCAGTATTCCAGGCGTCAAATGCCTCGAGGCGGTGTTGGTGCTGAGCGACGGCATGCGGGGACACTGAAACTATTGCGAACGGCTGGATGGGTGGCCACAAACCTTTGCAACCCGCCGACAGTCCGGTAGCCTTGCGTTGTTCGTTCTCGCTCTCAGTATGGGAGATGACTGTTATCAGCCCGGTTGTTGAGGCCCTTGCGCAACCAGTGATCCGGGCCGGGCGTGATCTCCCTTTTGGCGGCACCATGTGGGCGCAGCTTGTCTGTGATGATCCCCAAGACGCTTTGTCAGGCTGCGCCACAGCCGTTTGGCGGCTCGTTTGTTGCGCTTCGGTTGGATGATTTCGTCCCGAACGACGCCGTGCTGATCGACCGCGCGCCACAGCCAATACTTGCGGCCAGAAATTCTCACGACAACCTCATCGAGATACCAGATTTCGCCGGGGCGATCCTGTCGCTGTCGCAATTTGCGAACGACCTGTGGCCCAAACTGGATGACCCAGCGCCGGACAGTCTCGTAAGACACGTCGATCCCACGCTGCAGCAGCATCTCTTCAACTTCGCGTAGGCTTAGATTGAAACGGGCGTACAACCACACTGCATGGGCGATGATTTGAGGAGGAAATCGGTGACGCTTGTAGCTGATCGATGATGAATTCATCGATGTCACCTATGCCCAAATCCAAACACCAGCAACCGAACGACAGTTAACCTGACAACACCAGTTCGTGGCGGTTCAGGCCTAATAATAAGCCGGTCAAATCCGGCTCATTTGCAGTTTTCAAAGTTGCAGGTGGGTCTCAGCCTCGGTGATGTTTAACTGTGCCCAACCATACGGCGTAGGGTGTTGTCCTTGTCGATAACGTGGTGTTTCAGGGTACCCACAACGTGCAACAGGATGGCGGCGATCAGAACCTTGCCTGCCAGGATATGGACGTTTTCAGCAAAATCCCCCAGCGCCTTGTTGATCGCCACGGGCCGTCCGGTATCACCGATATTGGCCGCAATCAGGTCGAACCCGAACACAGTCAGGCCGCGCCCGCCCATGTAGGAATCCAGCATGCCCGAGATCGGCATAGCAATCGTGCCAAGGATCAGCACCCAGTGCATCACCCGCGCCAGCCCATGTTCCCATTTGGCACCGGTGCTGACATCCGCAGGCCAGCCTTTGCGCAGGCGCAGAACCGCGCGCCACAGAATGAACCCAAGGATCACAACCCCAAAGGACTTGTGCAGCGGATAGAGCCACCGGGCGCCCTCGGCCCGGGTCATATAAAGGCCCACCGCAATCAGGGCGATCATGCCCAGCCCAACGATCCAGTGCAGGCTGATTTCAGTACGTGAAAGAGGTTTGGTAGACATGGCTTGGTCTCTCATTGCTATGTCGCGCGCTATGCGTTTAGCGGTCCAGCAGAGCGGTTCCGGCGAAATAAACCTGTTCGGCTTGGGTTTCGCTCAACTGCTCGGCGGGAATGGTGAAAATGTCGTGGTTCAGCACCACCAGATCGGCGGATTTGCCCACCTCGATGGATCCGGCCCGGTCGTCGATGCTCAGAACCCGCGCGCCGTTGATGGTGTACAGCTCCAGCGCCTGTTCCAGTGTTACCGCTTCGGCGTGGGCCAGCGTTTCGCCGGGACGTTCCCCAAAGGGGTTGGCGCGGGTGACAAAGGCTTCGATCCCGTTCCAGGGGTTCAGGTCGGGCACCACCGGCCAGTCGGACCCGGCGTTCGGGAAGGACCCGGTGTCGCGCAGCTTTACGGCGGGGCAATAATCGCTCATCCGCTCTGCGCCCAGCAGGTCCAGCATCCCGTCAGCCAGCGCGCTGGGGTACCAGAACATTGGTGAGAAATTGGCCACCACATCCAGTTCGGCAAAGCGCGGGATATCAGCGTCGTCGATCAGGCAGGCATGGGCCAGTTGGTGATGCGGCCCGCCGTCGCCATTGGCCTTGCGCGCTGCCTCAATCGCGTCCAGAGCCGCCCGCACCGCGCGGTCGCCCACCGTGTGCATCTGCACCGACATGCCCTGGGCATCCAACCATGTGACGATCTCGGCCAGGTCCTCGGCGGAATAGTTCAGTTCACCGGATTCCTCGGTGCCGTGATAGTGTTCGAGGAAAGCGGCGGTTTTGGTGGGCGGGGTGCCGTCCAGCGTCAGTTTCGAGAAATAGCTGTTCAGATGCGGGATATCCGCCGTCAGCGCGCGTTGTTCCAGATAAGCTTGTCGATAGGCCTCCAGCGGTTCATCGCCCTGGTTCCAGCCCAATCCCAGACCCACATGCATGGGCACGCCGGTATCTTCCTCCACCGCCAGATACGCGGCCGAGTTGTTGGGGAACACGTAGGAATCCAGCATACCCACAAAGCCATATCCGGTCAGCACTTCAATTGCGGTTTGCAGCGCGATCTTTTCCTGCTCGGCCGTGGGGCGTGGGACCACGCCACCGACGGCACGTCCGGCCTCTTCGATGAAAAAACCCGACAGGCCACCCTCTGTATCGCGCAGAACCAGATCGCCGAACTCGGCTGTGTTGTCTGCGGTAACACCCGCCGCCTGCATTGCGGCTGAATTGGCATAAGTATTGTGTCGGCTGAAATCGTTCAGGATCACGCCATGCCCTTCTGTTACAGCATCAAAGGCGGCCAGCATCTCGGGAAAAGTGCGTTCGGTTGGAGACATGAGTTGCGGCCCCCAGCCCGCACCTTTCAACCAGGCATCCTCGGGCAGGGCATCTACACAGGTCTGCACGGCACTCAGAAACGCGTCGAAATCGTCATCGCCGCTTAGCGTGCATTGATACAGCATCGCCTCACCGCCACCTTGAGGATGCACATGGCTTTCATAGAGACCGGGGATGACGGTCAGGCCGTTCAGATCAACCTGTGCAGCCTGATCTCCGGCAAAACTCTGTGCGGCAGTGGTGTCGCCGACAAAGGTGAACACGCCATCCTCAATCACGACGGCCTCGGCCCAGGGTGCGTCCGTATTGCCTGTGTAAATTTTGCCATTTGTCAAAAGCTGCACATCGGCCAACGCTGCCGAGGTCGCAAGAACGCAGGCCAGAACCGAAGCTGTTCCGTAGTAAAAAGCGTGTTTCATTGTTCAGACACCTTGCCTATGAGGGCGCATCCCGCCCGGATTCTAAAAGACCCGCAGATCACACCCGCTGGTCTGGGTGTTATTGACCGTATTCTCTGGTCGGATTGCGATACATTGTATGGTAATGTCCCGCCCCTTGGGCGCTGCTGCCGACATTTCCACCAGTCGAGAGCATCTCGATAATCAGTGTCGGACCCTGAATGCGCATATAGGTGGGCGTGTTGACCTCATCCGTTCCGGTCCATGCGAACGAAATACTGTCCAGCCCTTCGGTCAATTCGGCCATACGCGGCGCGGCGTTTTCATCCGGCTGGATCGAGACCCATTCTTTGATCGCAGCAAGCAACAGGACCTTTTGATCGTCGGTCATCTCTGTGGCCGAAAGACCGATGACGGGTGGGATGGTGCCGTCCTGGCTGGGTCCGGTCAGCACATCCTCAGGCACGGTACCCGCATCGGCCGCCATCTGCTGATCAGCGTTCAGTGCTGTAAAAACCGCATAGCCTGACAGGTGCATATCGCGGACTGCCTCATAATCTACGCCATTGATGGTGAATATTGCGGGTTCGGTTCCTACAAAGCTGGGCGACATGGTTTCCACCCGGTTGCCATCAATCGAGATGTTCAAGGCCAGATGGTGCCCGCCAAACTGCCAACCCCAGGGCGCATCCGCCGAGGGTGTGCCGAAGAAGGACAGCCAATAGTTCTCGGGTGCCCATTGCAGACGTTCGGCGCGTTTGTCGGTGCTCAGAAAGGCCTCGGCAGCCATCACTTCGGCCACGCTTTGATAGCCTTCTTCGCCCAGTGACGCGGCCAGAAAGTCGAACAGCAACCCGCGCTGTTCGTCCGAGAGGTCCCCGACCGAGATACCGGTCCGGTCCACGATACCCGCAGGCAGGTTGGACCATTTGGCCCGGTTGGGGCTGTCCAGATCGAACATGAACTGCGCCTTGGTGCCTTCGTCGGTGCTGGCCAGAAACGCCTCGGCTGCCTGCAACGCCGCCGCGCCCGAAGCCGGACCGTAAGGTTGCGCATAGGCCGGGATCGGCACGATCTGCGTATGCTCGTGGATCGGAGCTTCGTGGGCGAATGCAGCGGTGGCCAGAAACAGCGCGGCGGTTGTGGTTAGAATTTTCATGACGAATTCCCTTTCATTCAACGCCCGTTTCACCGGGCCAGGTCACGCGCAGATTTTCCCGAAAGGCGAAACGCTCCAGATGTGAGCCCACGATATTTTCGACCTCGTGCAGGTGCTCGGCAGTTTTGGCCTGGGCGCTCAGCGTCAGCAGATCTCCTTCGGCCAGCGCCTGAACCGTTCCGGCTGAAAAGTGAAACACCACGGCATTTCCGGTACGCTCAACCTTGATTTTATGAGCGAAATGTTTGGAAAGCTGCGTCATATAGCCATCGGCTTTCGGCGTCGACATCGAAACGTGTGAAGTAAGTGTCATCTGGCAATTTCCAATTTTGAGCTGATCCCAACATGACACAACATTGTTTGCCGGATTAGCCCGTTTTATCTGATTTATTTCTTCGATATAATGAATGAATGTACCGCTATGCCCAAAGTCTTGTTGCATTCGTCGCCGTTGGCCAAACGGGTGCTTTTGTCAAAGCCGCGAAACAGTTGGGCGTCACGCCATCGGTCATCAGCCACCACATCGCGCGGCTGGAGGATGAACTGGGTGAGACACTGGTCCACAGAACCACGCGAAAGCTGACGCTGTCGGAAAACGGGCGGCAACTATTCGAGGCCGCGCAGCGCGGGCTTGAGGGGATCGAGCAGGCCGTTAAACGGATCGAGGCCGGATCGGACCATATCGCGGGAGCCTTGCGGATCGCCTTGCCCGCCTTCATCCCCGATCCCAAGTTGGAAGCCCGCGTTATGGAGTTCATCCTGCGCTATCCCAATGTCGCGCTGAAGCTGGAATACACCGACCATATCAAGGACATTGTCGAAGAGGCCTATGATCTGGCCATTCGCATCGGTGATTTACCGGCCTCGAGTCTGACCCGCAAAAAGATCGGATCAGTCCGGCATGTTCTGGTCGCGACGCCCGATTTCCTGCTGCGCCACGGCGCGGTGACTACACCCGCAGACCTTGAGCGGATGCCTTTTGTCTCAATGGGCCGCGCGGGCGATGTGTTTACGCTGTCCCGCGGGTCAGAGGTGCAGACGATCACGCTGGAGGTCAGCCAGCTCAGCGTACAGAGCATTCTGGCGGCCAAGGCCGGAACACTGGCGGGGGTCGGATTTGGAAATCTGCCAACAAGCCTGATCTCAGACGAGCTTGGCGCAGGGCGGTTACAACGCCTGCTGCCCGAGTGGTCCTTGCCGGAATTGGCGATTCAGGCCGTCTGGTCCGGTACCTCCCGCCGTCAGAGCCTCGCACGTAGGTTTATTGAATTCCTCAGCGCCCCACCGACAAGCGGTCGTACAGCCGGATGATCAAAGGCGAATACGATGCGCCGAAGAAGGGGCTTCCGGAGCAATACTCATGCGCCCAAAACGGTCCTTTGTGCAACGCGCACCCTGCCCTGCTCCGCTTGTTGCAAAAATATGTTGCGAATTAACTTGATTGAGCAACAAGAAAGCGCAACACTGATTGCATGAACTTAGGCTATGCACGCGTATCAACCGACGACCAGGCGACCGGCGCAGAGCTCGACGCGCTGCGCAAGGCTGATTGTGGCCGTGTGTTTGAGGAACGCGCGTCAGGTGGCCGGTGGGATCGACCAGAACTGCACCGGATGCTGGACCAGCTTCGCGAAGGCGATGTGGTTATCGTGTGGAAGCTGGATCGTCTCTCACGGTCGCTGAAAGACCTTCTGTCCCTCATGGAAAAGATTGACGCCGCCGGAGCTGGTTTCCGGTCACTGACCGAGGCCATCGACACGACTACCCCTGCCGGTCGCATGATGATGCAAATGGTGGGCGTATTCGCTGAGTTTGAGCGCGAAATGATCCGCGAGCGCACCCGCGCTGGTTTGGAGCGCGCCCGCAAGAAAGGCCGCCACCCCGGTCGCAAGCCGAAGCTATCCGACGATCAGCGCCAAGAAATCCGCGACCTGGTGCGATCTGGCAAGCGCACCGAGGCCGAAGCCGCGCGATTGTTTGGTGTCCATCGTTCCACTGTGAGCCGTGTCATGCGGGAGACGACCAATGCGGCAGCTTGAGATGTTTCCCGAAGACATCCGCATCGAGCGCGTGGCCCCAGAGGCCAATATGTATCGGTTCTATCGGCTACGCCTGATGCCCGACCTATTCGGCGGTGTGTCGCTCTTACGCGAATGGGGCCGGATCGGCACCCAGGGGCGGCACCGGATCGAGCTGTTTGCCGACGCTGGACAAGCTGCCAATGCAATGGCCGAGCTTTTTCGTGCCAAGCAGAAACGTGGTTATCAGCTCGTCGGTTGACCAGAGCGAAGGCCCCCTGCCCTGCCTTTGCAGCCGTTCAAACAGAGCGCGGCGGATTCAACGAGAGAGCCCAGAGCGGACCTTGGCCATGCGCGCAGCGAGCGACGGCTTAGGGGGGCGGCTGCTAATCCGCATATGCTTAGGTCATTCTTGCACTACTCATCTGATCGAGCCGCTCGGCGAAGGCATGCTCCTCGATCCCCTCAACCAATGCGCGCCGAAAGAAGGCGGCTTGGGTTTCCGGTGCAAGACCGTTTGTCGGCGGATCGCGATCCAGGTTTGTCGGAGGGACTGTTGCATTAATCTGCTAAGACCGGATTGGCGCGGTCGAATGCCTCAGGATCAAGCGGCCTCAAACAGTCGCGCGATGAACTTAATCTCCGCTGGGACACCTGGTTGTTTGTTATGGACGTGACCGCGTTTGATGGTTCGTATTGTTTCGATGCCGTTTAGAGTAGCCTTGGCTGATCGCAAGGATCGAAAGCTTTGGCGGTAACCGAGAAGCCGTTTCAGAGCCGCATGGTCACTCTCAATCAGATTGTTTCGCCATTTTCGATCGATGTGCCGAATGCTGTCGAAGTGTGGATCATAACGGTGATTGATTTGGCGAATGACGCGCCGATAGGCTGGGGCCTTGTCAGTCACGATGGTTACCGGCCGGTGCAATCGGACGGGCTCAATCGCTTTGTTCAGAAAGGCTTTGGCGGCTTTCGCATCCCGTCGGGCTGTGAGGCGGAAATCGACCATCTGGCCATTGGCGTCGACAGCACGCCAGAGATAGCGCCACTTTCCACCGACGCGGATGTAGGTTTCGTCTACGTGCCAATCGACGCTGGCGCGGAGAAGGTGCTTTTCAGTGCGTTTAGTCAACTCTGGGCCGAACTTCTGAACCCATCGAAATACGGTCGACCGATCAACTTCAGTGCCGCGCTCCGCCAGCAAATCGACGACATCTTGGTAGGACAGCGGAAATCTCAGATACCAGCGAACAGCACATAGAATGATATCGCACGGGAAGCGGTGGTGTTTAAATGGCGATCTACGTGGCATCGGCAACCTCAAAACTCCGAATGTCTCCAATGTCGCCGATTAATGCAACAGTCCCGTCTGACGCGCCTTCTCTCGGAGGGAAAGCGGCGATCCGCGAAGGGGGAATGTAATCTCGAGCTCAGGGACTTGCTGAACTGGGGGCACGGAATGGTGCTGATCGCCCTGCCCCGTGATCCCGTGGACCAGAAGCAAGGCAGTGATGTCGGCATACTACGCCGCGTTGCAAAGGCATTCCCCGGACAATGCTTCCTCGGCGCTGCGCCGTATTATGACGGGCGCGATCCCATCCGCCTCAATCAGCTCGCAGAGCTCGGTCAGAACTTCGGCTTGGCCATGGTCGCCCTTGGTAATGTGCTGATGCACCGTGCTGCGCGCCACCCCTTGGCAGATGTTCTGACCTGCCTGCGCCTCGGATGTACAATCGATACGATTGGGGAAAACCGGCTGACCCATGGCGAGCATCGTCTTAAATCCGGTTCCGATATGGCCCAGATGTTTCATCGCTATCCAGCCGCGATCCGCCGCACGCTTGAGATCGCCGACCGCTGCGCCTTTCGACTGGATGATTTGCGATACCAATACCCGGATGAGGCCCGGGATGGTGAACCCGCCCAGGACCGCCTCGCGCGCCTGTCGCGGGAAGGCTTGTGGTGGCGGTATCCGGATGGGCCTCCGGCAAAGATCGTCAGCCGTGTGGAAAAGGAACTGACCCTCATCGCTGAGATGGGCTATGCGCCCTATTTCCTGACGGTCCATGACATCGTCGCCTTTGCGCGCTCCAAAGGCATCCTCTGCCAGGGGCGCGGGTCCGCGGCCAACTCGGTTGTGTGCTACCTGCTGGGTGTTACCGAGGTTCCGCCGGAAAGCATCACACTGATTTTCGAGCGGTTTATTTCCAAGGAACGCGGCGAACCGCCAGACATCGATGTGGATTTCAAGCATGAGCGCCGGGAAGAGGTGATCCAGTGGATCTATGACCAATATGGTCGCCACCGCGCGGGTCTTACGGCAACTGTGATCCATTTCCGTTCTCGTGCGGCCATTCGCGAAGTGGGTAAGGTCATGGGGCTGAGTCAGGATGTCATCGGACGGCTGGCCGGACAGATCTGGGGCTGGTCCGCCAGCACGCAGGGAGAAGATCGTTTGCGCGACGCCGGCATCAACCCTTCGGATGATCGCGTCGCGCTGGCGACAAAGCTCATTGGCGAGATTATCGGTTTCCCTCGACACCTGAGCCAGCATGTTGGCGGTTTTGTCATCACACATGGGCGTCTTGATGAACTCTGCCCGATTGAAAATGCGGCGATGGACGACCGCACCATCATCGAATGGGACAAGGATGATATCGACGCCCTCGGTCTCCTGAAGGTCGATGTTCTGGCGCTTGACATGCTGACCTGCATTCGCAAAGCCTTTGGGCTGCTTGCCGATCACAGAAGCCTGAACCTGACGCTGGCCAATGTCCCGCCCGAAGATCCAACCGTCTATGACATGCTTTGTCGCGCGGATGCTGTAGGGGTTTTCCAGGTGGAAAGCCGGGCACAGCTGAACTTCCTGCCGCGTATGCGGCCCCGCACATTCTATGATCTTGTCTGCGAGGTCGCCATCATCCGCCCCGGCCCAATCCAGGGCGGCATGGTGCATCCCTTTATTCGACGGCGACAAGGCAAGGAACCCATCGAAGATCTGGGCCCTGCGATGATGGAGGTTCTTGGCCGAACCTATGGTGTGCCGTTGTTTCAGGAGCAGGCCATGCAAATCGCCGTGGTGGCGGCCGGGTTTTCTGCGGCGGAAGCGGATCGACTCAAGCGATCCCTGGCCACGTTCAAACGCATGGGAACAATTGGCGCGTTTCGGGAGCGGTTCATCTCTGGAATGCTATCGCGTGGTTATGAGGCCAGCTTTGCGGAACGATGCTTTGCACAGATTGAGGGTTTTGGCAGCTATGGGTTTCCCGAGAGCCATGCGGCGAGCTTTGCACGTCTGGTCTACATCTCTGCCTGGCTGAAATGCCACCATCCGGCCGTGTTCACCTGTGCGCTGCTCAACAGCCAGCCAATGGGATTTTATGCACCTGCGCAGCTGGTGCGTGATGCCCGAGAGCATGGTGTGGAAATCCGGCCGATGTCGATCAACGACTCTGAATGGGATTGCACGCTGGAACCACGCGCGGTTGGCGCATTGGCGCTGCGATTAGGGTTTCGACAAATCAAAGGCATGCGATCTGAGGATGCGGATTGGATCGTGGCGGCACGCGGCAATGGCTATCCCGATGTCGAAAGTCTCTGGCGCCGGGCAGGGCTGCGGACTGACGCATTGGAACGACTGGCGGATGCGGATGCCTTTGCGCCAGTAAACCTGTCCAGGCGCGAGGCGATTTGGCAGGCGAGGGCACTGCAAGCCCCCAAACCACTACCTCTGTTCGGAGCTGACGGGGAAGGCATCGTTGAGCCAGAAACACCTCTGCCAACTATGACCCTCGGGCAGGAAGTGATCGAAGATTATCTCGCGCTGCGACTGTCATTGCGCGCCCATCCGTTGGAATTGCTGCGGCCAAAGCTAGGTGATTGCCTGCCACATGAGGGTTTGCGTCATGCAAAGGGCCGGGTTTCGGTGAGCGGGCTTGTGATAACGCGCCAGAGACCAGGAACGGCGTCCGGCGTGGTGTTCCTGACGCTGGAAGATGAAACGGGAGTTTCGAATGTTGTTGTCTGGCGGAAGGTGTATGAGAGGTTTCGCAAGGCTGTGATCGCAGAAAAGATTGAGGATCTTTCGGCGTTGCTGTCGACTTTGGGACGACCAGTCGAAGTGAATTCTGCACAATGCACTCAAGGTCATACTCCATCGACGCAATCCACGGCCAGACATCCGCGGGAGCAAGCGAAGAAGCTGTTTCGAAGCAGAGATTTTCATTGAATGAGATCTCATTGTTTTCAGAAGGTCCGTTGCTTTGGTCGCTTTGCATGTCGGGTTAAAGTCGTCTCGATGGTCACTTTCTTTGGCTATGTTGAAAGAAGTTGGCCATGGCCAACTTTCGTAATCGGATGAGTACTAACCAGCTTCAGAAGGTAGTGAGATGGGTTCCGGATCTGTGCCATTTTCATAGACATATAGTCCTGTGCTTTAAGCGTGTTCCATATACCAAGTTGTTTAACAGCAGTCACTAACGCGTTGTCGTTAATTCCTAGGATGCGCCCGAATTCATAGATGATTTGAAGATACTCATGTTCTGATCCTGGTGGGTTTGGATAGAACGTAGAGATTGTCTCTAGGGAAGGCCAGTTGTTCGGATCGGTGCTTTCTTTTTTTGATTCTGATTTATGAGTTTCTTTGTGCCGGACATTTTGACCGGCTGTGGCGGACACTCGAGCGGTCTCGGGAAGTTCTGAACTTGTGGAACCTTTTGATGTTAGCTGAGTGGATTTAGTGCTTAGGCGTGCGATGATGTTCTTAAGCTTGGAGATAATGCTCTTTGCGTGGGAAATCGTTGTGCCCACACGACGGAGAATGGTGCGGGTACTGTTGACATAAGTGATGGTTTCATCATCGAGGTCAAAGGACAGACACTGTGCTCGAAGGTTTTGAACACATGCTTTGAGTCCTTTGAGCTCTTCTGCTTCATCTCGCTTTCTCTTGGCATGATGAAGAATTTCCTGAGAGCGCGCAAGGAGTGGTGAGAGATCGATTCCGAACGCGCCAATGACCTTGCCAGCGCGTTTGATCGGAAAGCGTTTTCCGTTGGCGCTATCGCGCCTTTTTACCAAGCCGACCTCTTCAAGGCGTTCAAAGTGCCTGCGAAGCTGGCGGTCAGTGATGTTCCTTGACCGGAAGCACAACGTTTCATTTGCTGCATAAACGGTTAGAAGTGTTTGAGGGGTGATAGCTGCGTCGACATTTGATCGTGCCTGACGGCAGGGGAGACAGCTTAACAGCGCATCCAGAACGACTACCGATGTAGGCTTCAAGCCATAGTCTTTTGCAACGGTGTTAACCGCGGCCATCAGGTCTCGCCTGAGGATCGGGGGGAAGTGCGGTTGCAGTTCAATCGAACCCATCCCCGAAAAATGAGTCGGGTTTTTCGCACAGTGTTCCTGTGCCACGACATGACATGCCGCAGATTTCAGATATTCCATCAATTTTCAGACGACAAAAAAATACCGTTCACCGGAAACGGTGTTGCAGTGATTCGATTTTCGGGCTACCAATTAGGTGCTAAGTAAATTGGGACCCTCTGGAGTGCTTCACCGCCTTCGGGGGGTTTCTTTTTGTGTGTTTGTCTGCCTCCTTGCTTGCTCGTTTCAGCCTCTTATCTTGAAGTTGGCCGTGGACAACCTTTTAAAATCAAAGGTTTATAGTTATTTTTTCCGGTCAACATCAGGGTCTTTCTTCACCCATTCTAGGTAGAGCTCGCTGAGGCGGCCCTCTAGGTAAGTGATGAAATCGCGTTCATCTGTCTTTTTCGCTTCGACAAATAGGCGCGTGTTCGTCGCCTTGAATGTAACGTTGGTGCCGTCGATTTTGCTGTTAGAGCTTTGAGCTGATGCGTTGAAGCGTGCGGTCTTGGCTGTGTCTGCTCTCTGAAGCGTCGAAATAAGACTAGTGAGTTTTTCGGCGGGATTGCCGTCGTCGGGGACGAGTTTCAAGACGTCCTTGGTCCTTGGAGCGTGATCGAGTTTTAGTAGGCGCCTCAGTTCCAACCAGGGACGTCTGCCAGCGTCGTGAGCTGCTCCGATCTTGAAAATAACTGGGTCGGGAACATCGCGAGCGACGCCAATAAGCTTGCTCAACGTTCCTTTGTCGACGGCCAGAACTTCGCAAATCTCAGATCTTTCGAAACCTTGTTCTTCGAGACGTACCGCAAAAATAGCTTGCTCGATAAAGCTTCTCTCAAGCCTTGCCGAGTTTTCCAGAGCTTGGGACACCAGCGCTTCGCGCTCATCCATCTCTTTGATGTAAGCTTTGACCTTGAAGCCAAGCGCGCGGCACGCTGCTATTCTGCGTCGCCCATATACGACTTCGTACCGTGGTCCAGGTCCGCGCCGATACCGCAACAGGGCAGGGAGTTGTTGACCTGATGTTCGGATAGACTCTATCAGATCCTCAAGCCCTTCTGAAACATCGAAACGATCCGCTATTGTCGAATCCGCGATCTCTGAAACATCAATCTCTTGGGCAGCCTGGGCTGACACTTGAGAGAGTACATCAGACATGTTTTTAAGTGAACGAGGCGCTGTCGCGGACGTGTTTTCTCCAGCCTCTGCCCCGTTAGAGCTCATCTGAGAGAGGCTCTTGGCGAGAAGTTCACGCTTCATCTTGTCCTCCTCGTTCCCACGCGGTTTGGATCATTTCTTCGATGTCATTTGAGAAGCCAATGACAGACTCCAAGGCACGATCATAGGTTCTGCGATTTTTGCTACCAGCAAGGTCCACTTCGAAGATGGTCTTTTGCGATAAGCCTGCTTCACTTACTGCCGACGATTTTACGAACGGTGTCCCGATTACGCTTTCGCCCAGCAGTTGCCGAATCCATTCTGAAAGGTCTTGCTGGGCGCTGATAGCGGTATCAAAGCGCGTCAAAAGATAAGCAAAATTGTCATAAGCGCCTATGCCACCATTGGAGTGGAGCACCTCTAGGATTCCAGATGCCATTGTCAGAAATTGACTTGCCGATGCTAAGTCAACGCGTTCTGGAATGATCGTCATGAGGAGCGAAGTAGATGCGCAAACAGCTGACATCGTGAGGTAACCAAGCTGGGGCGGGCAGTCTATCAGCACAATGTCATAGTCGTCTTCAACCTGACGTAGAGAGTCACGAATACGGTTGAAGAAAACGGGTTGTTCGCCCCGGCTCAGAGCTGTTGGCGTTTCCGTTTCGAATTCGGAAAGCATGATGCCGCCAGGAACCAGATCCAGATTCGGAAAATATGTTTTTTGAAGAACGTCTAGGATTGGTTTGCGTGATTGGTCACCATCATTGTAACGGATGGCATCGTACAGAGTGCCACCGTCCTTAAAATCAAGTTCGGGTTGGTAGCCAAAGAAAGTGGTAAGTGAAGCCTGTGGATCGGCATCAACCAAGCAAACCCGATATCCTCGCAAGGCAAGTCGCATTCCAAGTGTTACCGTGGTCGTGGTCTTACTTGAGCCGCCTTTGAAGTTGACCGTTGACCAGATTTGGAGCTTGTCTCCAGGACGTCTTCCCGGAAGAAATTGATGAGGATCTTTCGCATTCTCTGAAAGGATGCGTCGAATTTCAAGAATCTCTTCAGCTGAGTAGGAGCGTTTGTTTCCGGGTCCCTGTTCGACGTCAGGTATGCGACCGTCAAAGTGTGCTTTTCTCAAATATCCGTCACTTACGCGAAGCAATTCGGCGACTTCTGCAGTGGAGAAGCGACGCAGGCTCTTTTCTTCCTTGGGGGCAAGAAAAAGCTTCGACATGTTGTGAAGCGCCTCGGAAAGGCGATCAGCGTCTGCCTTAAGCTTGTCATGCAGCACAGGGTGTCCCATGTTTTGCCCGTCCATTATGCCTCTCTTGCTTCTGCCTAGCCGCCTTTGTGATGGCTGGAAACGCAGAAACGGATTTTTTCTTGTCTTTCGCGTTACAGCTATGGCCGGTCTTTTGGCTAATCTCAAGAAAAATCTATACTGTTTGCTAGTGCAGAAATATGTTTCTCACCACTAGATACGGTGTGGATGACTAAAAAACTTGTTATCCATACCCCTGCAAGTGCTTGTATTATTAGCAATAAGTTATGCACAACTTATCCACAGCAAGAAGTGAGTCAGTAGTGTGGCGGCAAGAAGCGGGTTTTCGGAATTTTCGCACTCGTAACGGAAGAATGCCTCGAATGATGATAGGATCATACCCAGATGAGAGGCGTGATTCCTTCAAATTCTAGTTTCAGATGCACCTTCGAAGTCAAAATCCAAGCAAGTCCGCCGCCGGATTTTCAGCGACATCTACATCATCATAATATTTCTGTGCCTGCACGCCAGAGCGGTGCAGCTACAAACGCATAGCGGCGGGGAGGGGGCGCCATCGAGGGCGGCCTGTGTCGCATTTAATTACCGACTTCAATTGAAGCGGTAAGCTGTAAGCCAAACGCGGAAATTTTTGCTTAGCGTTTCACGGATCAATGGCATTGAGCGGACTTCAAAGGCCTGCGGCTTTTGTCAGGTTCACGCGGAATCGGTCGCGCCGGCGCTGATATCGGCGGGTCATCTCGGCGGAGGCATGGCCGAGCTGCTTCTGGACGTAGCGTTCGTCAACTTCGGCGGAGCTGGCGAGCCCGGCGCGCAGGCTGTGGCCCGAGAAGAGAGCGAGACGGTCTTTCTCAGGAAGTTCTGAGCGGATGCCACTTTTCAGCACGGTGGTTTTGATGAGACGCGCGACATGTTTGTCGTTGAGCCGGGCCTCCAGCGCACGTTTCCCGTCGCGGGAGGTTCGCACGAAGACTGGCCCGAAATCGATCTTCGCGTAGCGCAGCCATTGCTCCAGCGCATGCACCGGGCAGGTCTGCTCGCTGGATCCTCGTCCGATCTCGACCTCGCGCCAGCCCGTCTTGGCATTCAGCGTCAGCACCGCGCCATTTTCGAGAATCTCGATCCAGTCACCAGAATCTGGCGTATCATCCTTGCCGACATCCAGACTGACGATCTCGGACCGCCGCAATCCGCCGGCATAGCCCAGCAGCAGGATCGCCCGGTCCCGTAGCCCGCGCAGGTCGAAAGGCAGGGTGGCCACCATTGCCAGGATATCCTCGGGCAGGATCGCTTCCTTCTGGACCGGCGGGCGAGCCTGCATGCGCTTAATCCCGGCCAGTACGGTCGCGATGTGGCGGTTCCTGCGATCAAGAGCGAAGCCACGCTGCATATAGTTCCAGGCTAGACCGGAGAGACGCCGCTCGATGGTCGAAACCGACAGGGGTCGGGACGCCGACTGCGAAGGGGAGGGGCCTTCCGATGACGCCAGATCGGCAAGGTAAAGCCCGATCATTTCGGGGGACGGGGGCAGGGGGTCGGCTCCCTTGAGCCTGCACCAGCGGGTGAAATGTTTCCAGTCGGCGGCATAGGCCTTGTTGGTGTTCTCGGCCGTCGCAGCCTTGGCATGGTCGCGCGCGGTGTCCACCAGCCGGTCAAGGGTGCCGGAACCTGCGACATGAGCGGGCAGGGCAATCGGATTGCTTTCCGGGTGATCTCTCTCGTGGAGTTCGTCTCCGTTTGACGCGTTATGGGGCGCTGAGGTCGATTTCTCGTGTCCGTCGTTCTCTTGGCCCATCTCAAAAGTCCTTCGGGAAATGCGCGTTCGCACGTAGCGAGAGGCAGCGTATTTCGCGGCTTCTTGCCAACAAGCGACGATCTGGGGGCTGGTTTTCGGGAGTTTCGCTCATGTTTCCAAGCCTATCGCATATATGTCCGATAATGCAAACTTATCGGACGTAATCGCGTTGGTAAAGCAGCGGCGGTTTAGGGTGCATTATTGGTGTGAAAGCGCCGTCATTCCAGTTCGTTCGGAACACGTCTAAGACTCATATCTGTCTCGTTTGCGCTCTCTCTGTATACCTCAAAATCGAGACCGACACACGTGTGCTTCCATTGAAGTCCCTGAAGATGTTGCGTTTTTGTCTGCAGATTTCGAGGCATCCCTTATGTTGTGTCTCCGACCGCTGGTTGGGCAAATTCTTGTTATCTAGGCTGCGCGCAAAGACTTCTTGTCCCTGTAGAGTTGCAATAACCTAAGACATTGAGGGACAGACTTTCGGGTTCACACCAAGCCTTGGATGCCAAGGCTTCGATTTCGCTGCTTGCTGGCTGAACATTTTAGGTTGGGACAAAGAGCCAACTAGCTGTAGCGGCACCGATGACTGCTTCTGGCTTTGTCAGGTTGCTGACGTCGCAACGTCCGGATATTTCGTTTCCATGTTGAACATCGAAGATTTGTCGCGGATCAAAGGCTTTCGGTTTCCGAAGAGTGTCATTGGATACGCCGTTTGGGCCT
>NZ_JAGHRP010000023.1:0-15595 GCF_017743755.1 Shimia sp. R9_3
GCCTGACCCTGGGAGGAAGCGTATGCGCCCTCCCCACGGGAGGGCGCATACGCTTCCTCCCAGGGTCAGGCGCGGCTCTTAAATTTAGATGACACCCAGCACACGTAGACCAATTTCCACAATGCTATCTAAGTGCTTGAGAACGAAATGATGAACCGCAGCGCCACCCGCGCCGACAAATCCGATCAATCTCAGCGTTTTTATTGTATCGCTATCAAAGACTTGAGCGCCCTTCTTCGTCAGTTCTGAAGTCGCCCCCAACTTCACTCGCATTTTGGCAGAGCGCCCGAAAACTCTTGTGCTGGCGTCTGCGCCCGGCAGTCTTGGCGCGCCAGATGGGAGGGGTAGCAATGCGTCGTTGATCAGCTCAGGAATGTCTTCGGCAAAATCCTCTGCCATAGCGCCCTCGCTGATGGCTGATAGAACCGGCGCAGCCTTTTCAAGAGTTTCGCGATCTTCAGCGCTCAGTTCCTGAATGGCGAGCTGCGCCAGCTGTTCGCGATTTGCCGCGACTTCAGGGTGGTTCGCCCGAATGCCGCGAACACCTTCCTCAACCGAGTTGAGGAGGGCGAGATTATCCTCGCTGTCCGGCAGTTCGCCCGTTTCGTACAGTTGTCGGCGAAGGCCCTGCGCCACAGATGTCAGCGTTAGCTCTGCTTGCTGAGGATCATTGCCATATCGCGTCACAACCCGCTGGATTTTCCGTGCTTCGCTTGAAGTTTTGGTGACGCCGTTGTGCCCAGCCATGGCGTCTTCCAAATCGTCAGAAATTTGCGTCAGTAAGGCTGACATCAAAGGCGCATTTTCGACCGGAGTGGGGGTGGCGCGAAATTTGCCTGTGTCAGGATATAGGTCGATGGTTTCGGCAAGAGGAAGTTGATCTGCGAGATAGCGGACTTGGATGCGTTCGATTTCATCAGCAACCGCCTTAGGACCAGCTTCCCAAATGTCATCTGCGATCAACGCAACACGGCGCTGGAGTTCCCAGTTGAGGGGCTTGCCATCGAGAAACCCTTGGTACCATTCGCGCCAAAACGTGAAACTATCGTCATAGAAGAATCCTTTGAATGCAGGTTGGTACTCCATTTCATTTCGCCATTTATCCGAAGTGGTCCAGAGAGGTTCTTCGAATACGGCTCGTCCGGCATTTACGCAGTCTCTTAGTGCTTCACTCGCAAATTCTCGCACGACAATCCGATACGCGTCGTTCTCAAGGGAAATCGGCGACAAAGACGTGAACCCCTGTCTCGTTCTTGCGGCAGTGGCGAAGTCGACCGTTATTTTCTCTATGACTTCCGATTGAGCCGCCGTTGTCTCAGGGCTTAACACCTTAGCGCAAAGATACGCACCTGAGCTGTCTAAAAGAACATCTGAATTTCTGGGTCGCCGTTGACCAGTATTGCGAACGATTGAAGCGGCAAACGGTTTTTGGGCAGTTGCTAAAACAACGCTTTGAATCAGTAGCTTACATACGGGCAACAAGAGGTCGCCACTAAGATCTCTGTCAGAGTTTAGATTTGGGTTTAAGAGACTCCTTAGAGCGCAACGGACCAAGACGATATCCCGCTGCTTTTCGTCAAGTTTAGAAAACTTCGTGTTAAATTCTGTAAAAGCAGGCTCGATGACTCCGTCAATGACCATGCTAGTGGATGTGCTGATCTGGAACAAATTGACCTCTTCTAAGACACGCTCTCTTAAATATCCCGCCCCGCACCCTACAGCGCTGCTTGACCAACACAAGATTCCGCATCATATCCCGCATCATGAGCACCGATCTGTCCAAAATCCGCAATTTCTCCATCGTGGCCCACATCGACCACGGTAAATCCACCCTTGCTGACCGCCTCATTCAGGAGACGGGCACGGTGGAAGACCGCGATATGAAAGAACAGCTGCTGGACAGCATGGACATCGAGCGCGAGCGTGGCATCACCATCAAAGCCAACACCGTGCGCATCGACTATAAGGCGGATGACGGCGAGACCTATGTGCTCAACCTCATCGACACCCCCGGCCACGTCGACTTCGCCTATGAGGTCTCCCGCTCAATGAAAGCGGTCGAAGGCTCGCTCTTGGTGGTGGACAGCACCCAGGGTGTGGAAGCGCAGACGCTCGCCAACGTCTACCAGGCCATTGAGGCCGATCACGAGCTGGTGCCTGTGCTCAACAAGATCGACCTGCCAGCCTCTGATTGTGACCGTGTCGCCGAACAGATCGAAGACGTCATCGGCATCGACGCCACCGGCGCCATTCAGGTCTCTGCCAAAACCGGCGTCGGCATCCACGAGACGCTCGAAGCCATCGTCAAGGACCTGCCCGCGCCAACCGGCAACCTTGATGCGCCGCTCAAAGCCATGCTGGTGGACAGCTGGTATGACGCCTACCTCGGCGTGATCGTGCTGGTGCGCATCATGGACGGTACCCTGAAAAAGGGCCAGCGCGTCAAATTCATGTCAAACGGCACCCTGCATTCGGTGGACCGCGTCGGCGTCTTCCGCCCGGAGATGCAGATGGTCGACAGCCTCGGCCCCGGCGAGATCGGCTTCCTGACCGCCTCGATCAAACAGGTGCGCGACACCCGCGTGGGCGACACAATCACCAATGACCGCCACGGCACCGAAGAGGCCCTGCCGGGCTTTAAGCCTGCGCAGCCGGTGGTCTTCTGTGGCCTCTTCCCGGTGGATTCTGCCGAGTTCGAAGACCTGCGCGACGCCATCGACAAACTGGCGCTGAACGACGCATCCTTCTCCTTCGAAATGGAAACCTCCGCCGCGCTGGGCTTTGGCTTCCGCTGCGGTTTCCTCGGTCTCTTGCACCTCGAAGTGATCCGCGACCGGATCGAGCGCGAGTACAACATCGAGCTCATCACCACCGCGCCTTCCGTGATCTATCACGTCTATATGAAAGACGGCGAGAAGATCGAGCTGCACAACCCCGCCGACATGCCCGACATGTCCAAGGTCGACCACCTTGAGGAGCCGCGCATCAAGGCCACCATCCTTGTGCCCGATGAATACCTCGGCGACGTGCTCAAGCTCTGCCAGGACCGCCGCGGCATCCAGCTCGATCTCACCTACGCCGGCTCCCGCGCCATGTGCGTCTATGACCTGCCGCTCAACGAGGTGGTGTTTGACTTCTATGACCGTCTGAAATCGGTGACCAAAGGCTATGCGTCTTTTGACTACCAGATGGAGGACTACCGCGAAGACAACCTCGTGAAGATGTCCGTGCTGGTGAACGACGAGCCGGTGGACGCGCTCTCCATGATGGTGCACCGCGACCGGGCAGAGATGCGCGGACGGGCGATGTGTGAAAAACTCAAAACCCTGATCCCGCGCCACATGTTCAAGATCCCGATCCAAGCGGCCATCGGCGGCAAAGTCATCGCCCGTGAGACTTTGAGCGCGCTGCGCAAAGACGTGACGGCCAAGTGTTACGGCGGTGACGCCACCCGGAAGCGTAAGCTTCTGGACAAGCAGAAAGCCGGTAAGAAAAAGATGCGTCAGTTTGGTAAAGTGGATATCCCGCAAGAGGCGTTCATCTCAGCTTTGAAGATGGACGACTAGTCCATCTTCAAGCAGTGCGCGAAAGCGAACGGCGCAGCCTTCGCGTGCGCACCCCGGAACTTAAGGCACACAGCGCCAACCCCAATTCCCCAAGGCCGCTCAACCGAGCGGTCTTTCTTATTCCCGGCATTGGGCAAAAACACACGTTTCTCCTATTTGGGGGTACTGACCTGTTTGAGCCTTTATGTTGAGAGCGCTCCATGGCCGAGCTGACAAATCTGCAACGATTGTAACGGGTCACATAGACCGGCCCCCGACCCTGGGTGGGGGGGAAGCCCCCTCCCGTCAAACCAAAGGTTTGCCTCCGGCAAAACGGGGAGGGTCGAGGGCTGGTCGGCTTCGCCGCCTGTGCGTTGGCGGAGACCGTGCGTTTCAGATTTTAAGGACGACGCTTTAGAGGCGCCGCATGTTCCCTCCGCCCGATTGCGCACACCACCGCTAGGATCGCGCACGACCCCGAGGGCGGCCCTCCGTTTGGCGCTGACCTGTCCGCAAGCTCCGCGCGTCCCGTCTGGTGCGACGTCGCAAAATCGCACCCGCCCTGGGGGGCGGGGTCGGGTGCGATCCGGATCGGAGATCCGGGTTAAAACACTGTTGCAGGGGAAAAAACAATTGAAACTGGTAGCGTTGTGCGAAAAGATTCTCTTTGATTGAATAACTAAAGAATTTAACCAATGGCCAAGGCGATTTCAAAAGAGCATTTCGAAAGCCCAAAAGCGGTTTTGACACTAACGTTGGACAACAGCCAGCCTATTGAATTAGGTGCATTTGTGTCCGCCTTCACGTCGCTGGCAGTGGACTATCGGAAGTCACTTGAAAACAAAGGCATCGACGCGGACGCAGAAATCTACATTACAGAAGTTAGGTCTGGCTCAATAGTTGCAGACTTAATGCCTGTTGTTGCTACGGCATTTCCCGCCGTTGTTAGTAGCGTTGAGCAAATTGGGCAGGCTATTGACTTCGTAAACCGTTGGGCCGACCGACTAAACTCTTTGAAACAAGGACTGGTTCCTGAAGGTCTGACCAAGTCTGAGCTTAAAACGTTTACCGATGCAGTGCAGGCAGTTGCGAATGACCCAAATGGTAACCAAATTCTAGAGGCGGCAACGTTTGAGGACGGAAAGCGGGAAGTTAAGGCTACATTCAAGTTTTCCTCTCGAGACGCTTTGAACATCACCAAGACAATAGATGCTGAGTGCAAGCGCCTAGAGGAACATTCCAACCGAGATCATAAAAGAGTTTTGATGTACTTTACGCGGTCCGACATTGGTGACGCACCGGTAGAAAAGCGCAGTGGAGAAAGGGCAGTGATTTCGTCAATCACCGAAAAAGCCCTTCCTATAATGTACGCGTCAACACTTGCGGAACATAAAATAAAACACGAAATCCGTGAAGCTGACGAGAACATTTTCAAGAAAGGTTTTAGCGTTGACGTCTCAGTGGAATACCGAGGTGACAGGCCAATTGTGTACAAGATTTTGGCTGTTCATCAAGTGTTGGAATTGCCTGAGGAAGATTGACATAAGCTTTTTTGAGTATTCATAGCACCGATCGGTATATGATAAAGGTGCCAATACCCGACCCAGCCAGCGCCCATGGGCTCCGCCCGTTCAGGCCTGAATTGATCCACTGGATCAATTCCGAAACGGCCTTCACTCCCCAGGGGAGGGCGCTTCCAGCACCCACCCAGGGTCAGGCGCTCCCCTCCGTTGTACTCCGCAACAGCCGCGCCCCCAGCCATCGCGACATCCGCAACGCTCCCAGCCATCCACACCCCAATTCAGCCCCTACGGCACGTAGAAATAATTCCATCCTCCCCCAACAGCCCCGCTTCGCTCACCTTTCCAATTCCATCCCCAACCTATCCACAGGAAACCCACAGGCTTGCCCCGCGTCTTACCCCCAGCGCGGGCCTCTCAAACACCCGTTTTTCCTTGCCAAACCGCCCCCTCAGGGCGCAGAATCTTTCTCAACGCAAGGGGTCGCAACGACCCGGCGCGGGACGCTGAGGTCTTCCGGGACCCGGTAGGGGAAGGGGCCGAGACATCGGCGTTTCAACTGCCACCACTCGGCCCGGATCGCCTGCCACACTGGCTGAGACTCTTTGCGCATGGCGCCTCTCACGACCCCAAGGGGATCACGGAGCGGAGCACAGTGACGAGGGACGCAGGCAGGACGGCGGCAAACGCCTGAGCGTAGGCTGGCAGTGGGGTGCTTTTCGTCAGAAAAGTACGGCCTCTGTTGGTAGGGGGGAGCGGATCTCTGCTTTGGGCCTCGGCCCGCTTGGCGATATCCGTATCCCGCAGCACCGATCATGTGCCATGGGGCTCAGCGTCTTGAGCCGTTTCGGCGAACCCCTTCTGGGGCCATGGCTTGGTTGGCGCGCACCGAATGGCGGTGCTGGGATCTGGAGTGCTCTTTTTCGGGCGGCCTTCTGTCTCATCAGCGCGCGTTCAAGGAAGGCGTCAGAGACGCGAGGGGCGGGGCGTTGTGTCCATTTCCCTCCTGTGTCTGGCGCCTTTTTCTTGGCTGCACCGCGCTGCGCCGCGTCACCAAAACGCGCCGGTATGTTCTCTCCGCTCTGCCTCTCCCATAAGCAAGCGCGCCCCACGCGATACAGACAGCGGATTTGCGCCCTTTTGCGGCGATCTTCGGCTGGATGTTTTGCGGAAGGGCACCTAAAGTCTCGCCCAAGGCCCTGCGTTAAGTGGGGGGAATTGACCAAAAGACTTTACGACTGGAAGGACGCCGATGAGCACCGATCGCGAGACGCTGACGCGGGAACTACTGGAGATGGTGGCTGAAGAGGGCATGGTGGATGCCTCCGAAATCACACCGGAGCGCCCGCTGGAAGAGCTGGACATCCAGTCCGCGGATTTTGTGATGATCCTCATGGCGATCGAAGAGAAATACGGCGCTTATGTCTCGGTCGACAATGAGTTGACCGATGTTGTGACCGTGCAGGATCTGCTGGATCTGGCGATCTCCAAAATCGAAGCGCACCAAGCTGAGGAGGCGTGAGCCACCCCATGGCGCGACCTGCTTCTAACCGAGTTGTCGTCACCGGCCTCGGCGCCGTTTCCGCATGTGGCATCGGTGCGGACGCGCTGATTGAGGCCACGCAATCCGGCATCTCCGGTGTCAAACCGATCAGCTTTGAGGCGCTCGACATTCAGCGTGTCAAAACCGCGGGCAAGATTGCGGAGGGTGATCTGGCCGAAATCCTCGGCGAAAAGCCCCACCGCATGCGCGAGCCGGTTGCTGAATATGCGCTGGCCGCCGCGCGCGAGGCGGTGGCGCAGGCCGGGCTGACAGAGGCGCATTTCGGGGAGAATTGCGGCGTCTCCATCGGCTCAGGCTTTGGCGGTGCGCAAACCTTGGACCGCAACTACCTGAAATTTGGCGCCGAAGGCTCCATGCGGCTTGATCCCATGGCCGTGCCCAAGATCATGAACAACGCCGCCGCAAGCTGGGTGTCGATGGAGTTTGGCGCAACCGGCCCGGCGCTCTGTCTGGCCACCGCCTGTTCCTCGGCCAGCCAGTCCATCGGCATGGGCATGCAGATGATTGCCTCCGGCCAAGTGGAGCGCTGTCTTGTGGGCGGCTCTGAGGCCTGTCTTGAGGCCGGTGTCTTCCGCGTCTGGGAGCTTTTGCGGGTGATGACCGCAGATCTCAACCGTCCCTTCAGCAAAGACCGCAACGGCATGATCCTGGGCGAAGGCGCGGGCGTTCTGGTGCTGGAAAGCCTTGAGGCCGCAGAGGCGCGCGGCGCAGATATCCTTTGTGAGCTCAGCGGTTTTGGCACCAATTCTGATGCCGGTGACCTGTTGCGCCCCAATCCAGAGCGCGCCTCGGCCTGCATGCGCATGGCGCTGCGTCAGGCGGGGCTGGATGCGCGCGACATCGGCTATGTGAACGCCCATGGCACCGGCACGGTGGCCAATGACGTGAACGAGGTCTCTGCCCTGCGCGCGGTGTTTGGCGACACGCTTGAGGGTATTGAGATCTCCTCGACCAAACCGGTACACGGCCACGCGCTTGGTGCGGCCGGTGCGTTGGAGTTGATCGTCGCCATCGGCGCGCTTTTGCGCCAATCGGCCCCGCCGACGCTGAACTTCACCGAGGTCGATCCCAAGATCGGGCTGGAGCCGGTGCCCAACGCGGCCAAAACAACACCGCTGAAGGCGGTTATGTCCAACTCGCTGGCCTTTGGCGGCATCAACGCAACGCTGATTGCCGAGGCCTTTGCCGCCGATGTCTAAGGACACAGCGGTGACAACCCTGACGCTGGAGCGCGGTGTGGACGCCACGCAGGAGGCGGCGCTGGCTGCGCTTCTGGCGGAACTCGCAGGCGCGCCCCAGCCACTGGCCGCCCCGATCACCGGCAAGGTGCTGTTGCTCGGCGATCCGGCGTTATGGGGGGTGAAAGCCGCCCTGCGCGCGCCCACCGGCACCTATGCGGTGCAGGAAAGTCAGAGCTTTCTGGGGTGTCAGACCGCCCGCGTTGAGGCCGGTCACAAGATTGTCGTGCATCAGGAGCGCAGTGAGGCCGCCGCGAGCTTCCGCTTTGGCCTCAATGACAGCGGCGCGCAGATGGAAACCCGGGTGAAGTTTCTCACAGCACCCCAGATCCGCGAAATGCGTCCGCCAAGCTTTGCTGAACGCATGGCCCCGCCACAGGCAGAGACAACATCTCTGGCCCCTTTGAGCCCGCAGGCGGTGTCGCGCTATCTGGCGCTGGCCCATGACGACAACCCGATCCACACCGATGATGTGATGGCCAAAGTGGCCGGATTTGACGGCGCCATTGTGCCGGGCATGTTGTTCTGCGCCATGGCCGAAGCGCTCTGTCTGCGTGCGGCAACTGGCCTGAGCGTATCTGATGTGCGCGCGCGTTTCCTTTCGGCCGCCCGTGTGGGCGCATCGGTGCGCTGCATCCTGTCGCCCTTTGCCGGGGCCGCGACACAAAAGGCGCGGGTGTTTGTGGTGGGGGAGGCCGATCAGATGCACGCCATCATCGACGTGTTTGCCGCCAAAGCCTGATCCTTACGCGCATTTTTACGCTCTGCGCATTCGAACAGCGATTTCTGAAAAAAAGCGCGTCGCACTCAGGTGGTCCGATACGGGTGCTCCGACTCAAGGAGCAGTATTAGGGGCAGTCTCAGCCGGTCAAACTCAGATGGTGAGGCAGGCGAAATAGGCCCAGGTCATCACCAGATAGGTCAGCTGGTGCAGCGCCTGATCAAACCCCATGGCATACCAATACATCGGTTGCTCAGGCGTCAGCCCGCGATCCACAGAGAATCGCGCCTTGCCCCAATCAATGTGAAAATGGACGATGAACTCGGCCAGAACCATCCAGAAAATCACCATCGGGCTGGAGCCAAACAGAGCCAGCACCACAACCGAGAAAACAGCGTGAATGCCCGCGTGCTGCGCCCGGCCCATATGCCAGTAACGCTCGCGCCCCATGATCATCTTGGCGTTCTGCAAAAAGAAGTCCGCCACCAGATGTTTTATCTGAAACGCAGCGACCAGCAAAAGTATGGTCGTGATATGGTCCATAGACCTAAGCCCCATGATGTATTTGACTTTCTGAGACTAGACTCAGAATTCAGCTACCGCAAACCCATGTTTTGTGCCTATATCATTTCCCGACCAAAGTGGTCCGCCAAAAACGTGGATCTCAGCCTTTGGCGGCGCATTGCGTGACCTGTTGAGGTTTCTTGCGCGCTGCCTTGTCTGATGCTTCAAGTTAAAGGCAGATGCATTAAGAAACCGTTTGAACACAGGGTGGATGCATTGATAGCATCTGCTGAAAGTCCGGGTTTCGGCCCGTTGCCTAAGACCGGGAGTTGAGGTCATAGAACGCTCGCTATTTTCGTTCATCTGGAAATTCTCAAAGCGCGACCAGATGGTGCTTCTGGCGCTGACGGCCTGTTTGTTTCCTCTGCAGTTCCTGACGCTGGAGCTGCCCAAGCGGATTATCAACGACGCGATTGACGCGGACCAGGATTTCATCGACGTGCTCGATTTTGAGATGACACAGGAAAATTTCCTGATCATGCTCAGCCTCCTGTTCCTGCTCTCGGTGCTGTTTCACGGCCTGATGAAAATGCGCATCAACACCATGAAAGGTGTGCTCTCTGAGCGCATGCTGCGCCGCTACCGCTTCACGCTGATCTCGCGCATCACGCGCTTTCCGCAGCCTTATCTGCGGCGCACCTCGCAGGGCGAGCTGGTGTCGATGATCACCGCAGAATCCGAGCCGCTGGGCGGCATGATGGGCGATGCCATCAGCCTGCCGGTGATGCAGGCGGGGCAGATGATCACCATTCTGACCTTCCTGTTTTTGCAAAACATCTGGTTCGGCTTTGCCGCGATTGCGCTTATCCCCGTGCAGGCCTGGCTCATTCCCAAGCTGCAGCGCCAGATCAACCTGCTGAACAAGGACCGTATCCAACAGGTGCGCAAGCTCGCGGCAGAGATCGGCGAAACGGCGGCGGGGGCGCCCGAGCTGCGCGTGAACGGTGGCTGGCGCTTCCGCATGGCGCAGACCACACGCCGTCTGGGCACGCTCTTCCTGATCCGCCTGTCGATCTACAAGAAGAAATTCTTCATGAAGTTCCTCAACAACTTCATCACCCAGCTGACGCCGTTTTTCTTCTACCTGGTTGGCGGCCTTCTGGTGATCCGGGGGCAGGTGACCCTTGGGGCGCTTGTGGCTGCCTTGGCCGCCTACAAAGACCTGTCCTCTCCTTGGAAAGAGCTGCTGAACTACTACAACCGCGTGGCCGATCTGTCGCTGCGCTGGCATCTGATCGGTGACCGTTTTGACCCAAGCGGCATGGTCGATGAAGCGCTGATTGAGGGCGAGCCTGAAGAGATCCCACGCCTGTCCGGCGCGATTGCGCTGGATAAGGTCTATGTGCGCGACCACGATGGCGACACCGTGCTGGAAAACATCACCGCAACCGTGCCGCAGGGCACGGTGATGGGCATTCGCTCACAAGACGCCGAAGAACGCCGCGCGCTGGCAGAGCTCTTCACCCGGGAAATCCTGCCGATGAGCGGCAGCCTCTCCATTGGCGGGCAAAAGCTCAGCGATCTGCACCAGCGTGTGATCGCCTCCCGCATCGGCTATGCCGATCCGTCGCCCTATGTGTTTGAAGGCACCTTTGGCGACAACGTGATGATGCCGCTCAAACGCGCCCCGCTTTCAGAGCGTCCCGATCCGCAGGGCGAAGGCGAAGACCGCAAGCGCGCCTATGAAAGTCGCCGCACCGGCAACAGCACGGACCGCCTCTTTGCCGATTGGGTGGACCCAAATCTGGCCGATCTGGCGGATGAGGATGCGGTACACGGCTTCTGGGTCCAGCTGATGGACGCAACAGGCGCGGGCAACGCGCTGTTCCGGCGCGGTCTGGATCAGATCTTCAACGAAGAAGATCACGCGGAACTGGCGCAGACGCTGGTCAGCCTGCGTCCCAAAATTCAGGAGGCGCTGGCCAAGGCCGGGCTTGAGAAAGCCTACTACCGCTTTGATCCGGACGCCTATAACCCCGCCATGCCTGTCGCGGCGAACCTGTTCTTTGCCACACCTCTGCGCGAAATTCAGGAGCCCGACCCCGAAGAGGTCATGGGCTTCCTTGATCTGCTGCACGAGCTGGGCATCGAGGAGGGCATCCTGCGCATGTCGCAGGAAGTGATCGAGATGCTGAACCAGACCTTTGGTGTGGACGGTACGGATCACCCGCTGTTCCAGCAGCTTGGCCTCAACGCCGAGGTCTTCACCCGCAATGTGGAGCTGGTCGGCAAAAGCCGCGAGGTGGGGCTTTCTGAAATGGCGCGCGAGGAATTGGGCCAGATGCTCAACCTGCCGTTCTCCGTGTCAGCGGAGCGCATTGGTCCGGGCTTTGGCGACGAGCTGAAACAGACCATTCTGGAGCTGCGCCACAATGAGGCGGAGAAGCTGGCGGAATGGATGACCGCCTTCCTCGCGCCCCTGGATGAAACCCGCTACGCGCCGGGCCTGACGGTTCTGGAGAATGCGATCTACGGCAAGCTGTCGGCCTCCGCCGGTGGCCGCGGCGAGCAGCTGCGCGATATCGTGTCCCAGATCCTCAGCGATGCGGGCGTGAAAGACGAGGTGGCCGAGCTGCTCTTTGCGGTGCCAACCGGCATCGGCGGCACCAATCTGCCCGGCGCCTTTGCCGAGCCGCTGGCGATCAGCCGCGCCGCGATCAAAAAGCCCGACCTGCTGATCCTCAACCGCTGTCTGGCGTCTTATGAGGAAGGGCAGGCGGCCAAGATCATCGAAAGCCTGCGCAGCCTGCTGCCCACCACCACCATGGTGTTTCTGGAAGAAGAGTTTGAGGATCAGGACAGCTTTGACATGCTGCTGGAGCTGGAGCACGGCCGCCTGAAAGACGGCGAGGCGGTGGACATCGAGGACACCGAAAACGCCGCCAGCGCCGACCTGCGCCGCAAGATGCGCGCGCTCACCTCTGCCGACATGTTTGCCGGCCTCTCTCGCCGCCAGATGCGCCTTCTGGCCTTTGGTGCGCAGTGGCATCAGGAAAAGGCGGGCGATTATGTCTTCCATCAGGGTGACGATCCGGCAGACGGCGCTTACCTGATCTTGGAAGGCACGGCGGGGCTTGGCTTCCACACACCGGACGGGGAGGCCCATGAGGTCGCCGAGGCCGGTGCGGGCACGCTGGTGGGCGAACTGGCGCTGTTGCGCAAAGAAAAGCGCGCGCTGGATATGTACGCCAAGACCGACATGGAAATGCTGCGCCTCGGGGAAACCGAGTTTATGGCCGTGGTCGAAAACGACGCCTCAACCGCCTTCCGCATCCTGCAGACCGTGTCCGGCTATGTCGGCGCGCTGAGCCGCCGTCAGGAACAGTCTGAGACGCAGGATCAGGACGAGAGCTAAAAAGTAACGGTCGCAGGCCCGCGCCTGTGACCGGCCCCGCACTCAGGCGCGGGCATGGGACACCACCCGCACCTGCTTTGCCTCGCTGTCCCACCAAAGCCGCCAGCTGCCCTGCGCGCCGGATTTGTTTTTGACCAGATCCCATTGGTGCATCACCGCGATATGGGGATCAAACACCGGCCTGCACCGCCACCGGGTCTCCGCCGCATTGCTGCCCATTCCTTCCGAGATCAGCGCCAGCCCCGTGCTTTTGCCCTCCCGCGCGGCCAGCTGCAGCCGCCGCCCCTGCGTTAGGGTCACCTCCTTGCTGAGCTCCACCACCACCAGCGCAACCGCGCCGGAGCGCAGCGCATCCTCCGCCACGCCAAGGGCCTGCGCATGATCCTTGGTCTTGCAGAGATACAGCTCCGCCGGATCAATAAACGCCTTAAACCCGTTGGGATCGAGCCGGTCCCGCCGCCAGCGGTCCCGCACCCAGATGATGGTCCCGCGACAGTGATGACCCAACACAAAGGCAAACACCGGCCCGCCAGGGCCGAAGGCTTCATGCATTCGGCCTTTGGCCAGAGGGGGAGGGGGCGGCAAAGAATCTGTCATGCCGCCAATATAAGAGGACGCGAACAAAAATAGAACATTTGAGGTGGCGAGAAATGTAATGGCCTGGCCGAAATCCGCCCCACAGTCCGCCCCAGAGCGAGATCGGAAGCCCTTAGCCCGACAACACAGCCACAATCTCCGCCGTTTCCACCCGCCGCCGCGCAGGATGCGGCTGCGCGATCAGCAGCGACCGAGCGGTGGGGCAGGGCGTTTCCTCAACCGCCACCAACGCGCCGGATGCCAAAGCCTCCTCGATCAGACAGAGATGCCCCATCAGCACACCGGCCCCCGCCTTCGCCTCTTCCATCGCCAGACTGTAGAGGGAAAACCGCGGCCCGCCTTTGTTTTGGGAAACCCCGGCTCCGCTATGCGCAGCCCAAAGCGCCCAATCCTCCTCCCATGTCTGGTCATGCAGACGGGTCACCGCAGTCAGATCCTCTTTGGCCTCAGGCAACAGCGTCGGCGCACAGACCGGCAGGATCGCATCGGCGCAAACCGCAACCTGATCTGCCGCCCCATCGGGCACCCCGAAAAAGATCGACAGATCAAACATCTCCCGCGCAAGGCTTGGCGGAGTCTCCATGGCTGTGACCGAAAAGGTGATTGCCGGAAACTGCGCCCGCACCTGCCGCAACCGCTTGGGCAGCCACAGCTGCGCGACCGCTGGCAATGCGGCGATATGAAAATCGGGATTGGGCGTGAGATTGCGCAGCGCCCGCGCCGCATCGGCAAGCTGGTCAAAGGCGGCGGTGAAATCCGCCACCAGCGCTTGCCCCTCTGCCGTCAGCGCCACGCCTTGGGCATTGCGCTGAAACAACGGCGTGCCCGCCCAGCCTTCCAATGTCTTGATGTGCTGTGAAATCGCCCCGGGCGTCACATTCAGCTCTTCCGCCGCAGCCACAAAACTCACATGCCGCGCCGCCGCCTCAAAGGCGCGCATGGCATTTAACGGAGGGCCTTTGGGCCGTTTGGGCGCAACACTCATCTTCTAGCCTTAGTTTTTCTACGCCAAGAAATATCAATTCTGTTTTGCGAAGTCACCTGCGCACGGCCAGACTGCCCAAAACAGGAGAGCGATCGATGACCCTCGCACAAAGAGACTGGGTGCCCGCCACCAGCGAAACCTTGGTACAGCGCATTGCTGGGCAGACCACGGCAGCCACGTCTGAAGCGCTTCTGGCGCGCATCGAACAACTGGCCGAGCAAAATCGCCAGATCCATGAGCAGGAGTGTTTCAATCTCAACCCCGCCACCAATGTGATGAACCCCAAGGCCGAGGCGCTTCTGTCCTCCGGCATCGGCTCGCGCCCTTCGCTTGGCTATCCGGGGGACAAATATGAAATGGGGCTGGAAGCGATTGAGGAAATCGAGGTCATTGCCGCCACCCTCTGCGCCGAGGTGTTTGATGCGCGCTTTGCCGAGGTGCGGGTGGCGTCAGGGGCCATGGCCAATCTCTATGGCTTCATGGCGATCTGCCAACCCGGCGACACCATCATTGCGCCGCCTGCTTCCATCGGCGGCCATGTGACCCACCATATGGCAGGCTGCGCCGGGCTGTTTGGTCTGCGCATCATAGAGGCCCCGGTCAATGCCGATGGTTATACCGTCGATCTGGATGGGGTGCGCGCGCTGGCCTTGGCCGAGCAGCCCCGGCTGATCACCCTCGGGGGCAGCCTCAACCTCTTTGAGCATCCCGTGGCCGAGATGCGCAGTATCGCAGATGAGGTAGGGGCCAAGCTGCTGTTTGACGCGGCCCATCAATGCGGCATCATCGCAGGGCGGGCGTGGTCCAATCCGCTGAAGGCCGGCGCGCATCTCATGACCATGAGCACCTACAAAAGCCTTGGCGGCCCGGCCGGTGGTCTGATCGTGAGCGATGATGCCGAGATCGCCCAGCGTTTGGATGCCATCGCCTTTCCTGGCATGACCGCCAATTTTGACGCCGCCAAAACCGCCGCGCTGGCGGTGACCATGCTGGATTGGAAAGACTGCGGTGCCGCCTATGCCGCAGAGATGATCGCCATGGCGCAGGCTCTGGCAGGCGAGCTGGCAGGGCAGGGGCTGCCTGTGTTCTCAGGTCCGGCGGACGATGGCCCGGTTAAGTTCACCCACTCTCACCAATTCGCCATAGAGGCCGCAGCCTTTGGCGGAGGTCAGGCCGCCTCCAAACAACTGCGCAAGGCGGGGTTCCTCGCCTGCGGTATCGGTCTGCCGATTGCCGAGGTTGCGAGAGACATGAACGGCCTGCGCATCGGCACCCCCGAGCTTGTGCGCTGGGGCATGACCGCCCCCGACGCCCCCCGCCTCGCCAGCCTGATAGCGCAGGGCCTTCAGGGAGCTCCGATAGCCGCCGAAGTAGCAGACTGGCGCCGCAGCTTTGACACCGTGCATTTTGTCACCGGCGGGTAGGGGGGGGCGCTTGCAGGGGGGGCTCAAAGAGGGAGGGAGCGAAGAGCGTCTCTCCTCTGACAGACCTGAGGGTGCGCTACAC
>NZ_JAGHRP010000024.1:0-14104 GCF_017743755.1 Shimia sp. R9_3
CAACACCAAACGACCGCATAGTGCACTGGGCTACCGCCCTCCGGCTCCCGAAACCATCATCCAGATGGACCAAAGGCCGGTCATGCACTAACAATCAAATTGGACCACTTAGGTGGGGCTGATCATTGGGCAGGCTTGGACAAGCAAAAGGCAGCATGAAACCTAACGCGATACACCTTAGCAAAGCTGCAAAACTGTACGAAAAGGTGGGACCACTTCAAACATCCGAGCCCTATTGTTCGTCGTATCTGTTTTGATTGAGTGTGAGCTAAACCGAGCGCCTCATAACGCCGTACTCTAAAATAGCATTATTCCACTCAGAAAAAAACTCCTGTAGGAAGTGTCGATGAAAAGCGCCTTGCGACCAATATGATCGTTTTGCCCCGTTTGTATGGCCGACATCGCTATCGTTAGTTCGCAGTCCTAGTAAGGTATGCTAGTTGGCATGTGGATGAAAGGCGTTTCGAGCTCGCAATTGCGTCCAGAGCGTTGTGATCACGTTGGGCATACGAATTTGTCCATTGCTGCACCGACGGCCGGAAAACCTTCAAGACGCTCAACATCATCAAGACAGAATAGCGTCGAACAATTAAATAAAAAAGCGCCGCCTAATATGGCAGCGCTTCGGTTTTGCAGCTTAGGCATTTATTCGGAATCGCCTGCCTTTATAGTGCCAGCCCTGTTGCGCGCGCTGTCGCGGTAGAGCGCCTTGGTTAGAGAGATGCACATCAGCCCCATCACCATGGTGAAGGGCAATGCGCCAATGATCATCGCATTTCGCAAGGCGTCGAGCGGGTTATTTTCCCCTGCTGCCAGGATCAAGGCCCCGATTACAGCCGTGAGTATGACGCCCCAGACAATCTTGTGCTTATTGCCAATTTCCTGATCGCCACCGGACATGATGGTGTTCATCACCAGAATACCAGAGTCTGCGGATGTGACCAAGAAGGTCAGGATGAGAACAACACACATCACGGTAATCGCTGACAGGAATCCACCGCTCAGCATCTCGCCCAACGTAACAAACAGCTTCGCTGTATTAGACGCTCCGATAATTGCGCCTTCTGCGCCTCCGTTGAGTTCCAGATCAATGGCTGTACCACCAAGAATGGTCATCCAGGCAAAGCAAACCATTGCTGGTGCAAATACGCAGCCCAAGATGAATTCGCGGATGGTCCGTCCTTTTGAAATTCTCGCTAGGAACAAGCCAACGAAGGGCGAGAACGCGATCCACCACGCCCAATAGAAGGTTGTCCAACCAGCTTGCCAGCCAAACTGTCGGCCTTGTTCGCCCGCTGCATAAACTGCAGCCAGCGTCTCGGCAGGCAGCGCCGCTGCAGCGCCTTCGAGCCCCCCCACGAACCCATCATAAGATCCCCATGCGTTGGTTGCGCCACCGCGAAGTGCATCGGCGAACGGAACCGCATCTGTTGGGAGCACATTTATAAAATCTGCGGCTGACTGAGGCCCATAAGCGCCAAAGCTAAGTCCGATGAAGTTCACCACATAGTCGAGTAGTGCTGTCACATAGGTGCTCATTGCGAAAACGAACGAACCGAAGGCGACGAACGTGAACAGCAGAATTAGCGACAAAACCAGGTTCAGGTTCGAGAGGTATTTTACACCCCGACCAACACCTGAGACAGCAGAGATAATCGACAAACTCATAATCACGATTAGACCAGCAATTAGTCCTACAGTGCTCGGTGCAGGTACGTCATCAGTAATCGTCACGATCCAGTCCATTCCAGTGATGGCATAAAGTCCATCAATGAACTGGGAGACACCGAAACCGATTGTGACTGAAACCCCTAGGATGGTTGCAACCACGCCAAGGACGTCAACGACATGGCCAAGGAAACCGTTCAGAAAGCGCCCGAACAGGGGCGTCAGTGCGGAACGGATCGTCAGAGGCATGTTCCGCGTGTAGGCGTAATATGCCAGAGATAAACCCGTTACGACATAGATCGCCCAGGCATGGAACCCGTAGTGCAGGTAGGTGTAGCGATACGCAGATTGCAGGGCTTCTTCGGAATTCGCCTCAACTTCACCGGACAACACTATCGGGTTTGATCCCCATAGCCCAAGCGGTTCGGCTGTGGCAAAAACCATAAGCCCAACACCCAGCCCCGCGCCGAACATCATCGAGAACCAGGAGAAGTTGGAAAATTCAGGCGCCTCTCCATCTGGACCCAAGCGCAATTTCCCGGTCTGAGGTAAGGCCGCCAAGACAACCAGGAAGAAGACAAAACTGCCCACGATGACGACATAGAAACTGTTGAAGGTTTCCAATAACGACCAGTTGAGACTGCCAAGTACGCCATTGGCATTTGCTGGCCAGATCAATGCCCAAAGTACGAGCCCAACCATAATGGCCTTGCTTAAAAGTGCAATCTCTAAGGAATGACCCTGATAGAACCCTCCTGGAGATCGATTGATCTCAAGTTCAGTAAACGGTGGCTTGATTGACATGTTTTCCTCCCTGTCATCTTCAAATTAGCTTGGTTACAGATCAAGGATCAGACGATCCCCCTTCGCTCTCGATACGCAGGTACACATGTAGCTGTTCGTCGCTTGTTCCTCGGGCGTTAGAATTCCATCACGGTGGTCGACTTCCCCCTCGATCACATCGACAATGCAGGATCCGCACAGCCCCTCTGAGCACCCAAATTCCACTGGAACGCCGTGAGCTTTCAGAACGTCGAGAATTGTGTCCTCAGCACCGATCTGAAATACCGCGCCGGTTGACTTCAGCTCGACCTCGAAGCCGGTCTTTTTCCCTTGGTCGACATCAGCGGCAGCCGAGAAGCGCTCGAAATGGATCGTCCCGCCCCGCATGGCCGTGCCCGCATCCAGCACTGCATTTAGCATCGGTTCTGGGCCGCACGTGTATACATCGCTATTCACAGGTAAGCTCTGCATCAGTGCAGCAAGATCGAATTGACCATCCACATCGTCACAGTGCAGGCGATACCATTGATCAAGCCCTAGCGCGCGAAACTTGCCGTCCATCGCGGCAAGCTCTGCGCTACGTACGAGATAGATCACTTGAAAGTCACGACCGGCATTTAAGAGTTCCCTAGCCATGGCAACCAAGGGCGTCGCCCCAATGCCTCCAGCAATCAAAGTCACGTAGCGCTCTCCCGGCTGCAATGTGAAATGGTTGCGAGGGCCACCAATCTCGACGGTTGTGCCTTCTTCCAGAGCGTGCATTGCTAGAGACCCGCCGCGACCGGCATCCTCACGTTTAACCGCCACATTCAGGGTGCGCCCGTCAAGGCTCCAACTCCACAAAGAGTATTGCCGGATCAAGCCGTCGATGAGGTGCACGTCGATATGCGCACCCGCTTCCAATCCGGAAAAGCGCCCGTCACAGATTTCAAAGACAAAATCTGTGATCTCCGAACTCAGAGCCGTTTTCTTGATCAACTTTGCAGTTTGCATTGACACTATACTTCCTCCTTACTTTCCCAGGCAGCCAACTTGAGGCGCGCACGCACACCGAGCCCCAAGAATGGATCCGGTGGGTTGAGCGATGGTGTGTTGGACACGGCGAACATATCCTTCAACAAAGTGCTTGATCTTCCAGACGCAGCTTCTGCGAGAAGTTTGCCTGAAATCGTGCCTCGCGCGACGCCCACACCGTTGTGGCAAGAGGAGTTCCAAACATCGTGCGCGATCTCCCCGAAATAGCTGACGTGGTTACGCGACAGACCGCAAACGCCGCCCCAAGAGCTGTCGAAAGGCACATGGCGTAGTTTGGGATAGCGTTTATCGAAGGCTTCTCTATGTTTCTTGCGAATTGGATCCAGATCGGGATCTTGCACACCATATTGCCCGGCATAGTCATACTGGTTGCGCACCAACAAGCGGCGATCCTGAGTCATGCGGAGCGTCGTTCCGCCGGAATCCGCCGGGGTCAATCCCCAATCTAGTTGACCGCCATATGCTTCCATCTCAGCGTCATTGAGCGGGCGTGTCATCGATGCGAAGGTAATCACCGGAACAATGCGGTTTTTCAGGAAACCGAATTCTTGGGTGAACGCATTGGTACAGAGAAGTACCGAAGCAGTGGTCAGTTCGAATGTCACTCCTTGCGAACGCAGCGTCATACCGAAACCACGTGAACCGCGGTCGAAATTGGTGACAGGACATCCATCGAACAATGTCACGTTCTTAGGTAAGGATTTGGCCAGGCCGCGGGTCAATTGCACCGGGTTCATCAAAACACAACCTGGTGTATGGATCGCACCCGAATAGAAATCTGTCCCGGTTATCTGTTGGACCTCCGTCCGATCGAGCTTTGTGTACGGTTGTCCGATTTTTTCGAGGGCCTGTACAAAGCCCCGCATCTTGCCCGTTCCGCGTTCTTTGACGGCGCCTTGCAGCTTGCCCGCCTGAGACCACGCACAGTCGATCCCCGCTTCAGAAACATGCCCGCCAAGATCGGCAATTGCTTGTTTGTTCAACCGCAAGATCGCGTTCAACCGATCTGGATCATCGCTGTCGAGTTCGAATTTGTGCGGTAGGTCAATGACGAAACCTGAATTGCGACCCGAGGCACCCCAGCCAACCGGTTTTGCGTCAACTAGGGCAACCGTGTCATTGGGGTTGAGCTCGGCGAGTCGACGCGCCGCTGCCAACCCAGTGAACCCGGCACCGACCACAGTCCAATCAAAGGCGCTGACGCGATCTTTATAAGATGCGGCGCCGATGACGTGCATCTCCACGGGTTTCACCCAACCAGAGGGAGTGTCCGCTGGCGGTAACTGTCGTATCTGCTGTTGCATCGAGGCCATGCTTTCGGGCTGTTCGCTTCTCCCAATTAGAAACGGAAAACAAGTAAGGCCTTCAATTCGGAAAATACTCATATACAGTTTAGGTGAATTAACTCAAAGCCACGCTTTGCTCGCGGAGCCATCATGTCCAGACGCCACTATGACCTTCCACCCTTCACAACACTCTCAGCATTTGAAGCAGCTGCTCGAAATCTAAGTTTCAAGAATGCGGCTCAGGAGCTTTCAGTGACGCCGGGCGCTGTCAGTCACCAGATCAAAGCTCTTGAGGGCGAGTTGGGTGTCACTCTTTTCAAACGCCAGCATCGGGGCGTCGAGCTAACGGCCGAAGGCGAAGCACTTTTTGAAACCTTGGCTTCGACTTTCCGGCAGATATCGCGTCAGCTTGCCCGCGTGCGGCAGTTAGGTGAGGCAGATGCTGTCACTGTCGGATCAACCACTGCAGTTGCTGCTCTTTGGTTGTCCCCGACGATTATCGAATTCTGGCGCGAGTATCCGGACATCAATGTTAACCAGGTCACCCAAGATCGACCCTTTGAAAATGTTCGCGATTTCGATTTTCTCATTTGCTATGGAGGCGCGCAGAATCCTTCATTATCCCACACACCGCTCTATCGTGACGAACTTGTGCCTGTGGCAGCACCGGAGACCGCAAGCGAATTGCAAGGCTGTTCGCTTGACGACCTTGCCAGACAACGCTTGATCCAGCTTGATGCTACCAGTCAGAATTGGACCAAATGGTCCGATTGGTTCTTGGAACTTGGCTACAAAGGTGAAGTATCGAAGGGAGCCCGAGTGACTAGCTACTCTGTTGCTTTGCAAATTGCGCGAAAAAACGCAGGCATTGCGCTCGGTTGGCGTCGACTTGTCCAGCCGATGGTCGATACCGGTAAGCTGGCGATCATCGGTCCGCATTCGGTGCCAGCACCGCATGAGTTTTATCTGGCCGGGTTGCCTGATGATAGGCTTTCTACAGGGGCTAGGTTCCTAAAAAACTGGCTTGTTGAGAATGCGAGAGAGATCTCGGATTAGATCAGATCAACTTGGGATGAACTTTTCCAGTATTGAGCGATGATCGGCGTTTCGCTCATGTGGCGGATATGAATTTCGCCAAGGAGAGTTCCATGAACAAGCACGCGCCTTTATCCTCGGTTCTCGTGGAAGTGAACACCGCTAACGGTTTGCCAAATGCTCATTACATCAGCCCTGAAGTCTTTGACGAAGAAAAACGCTCTGTGCTGTATGCGAACTGGTCGGGTATCGGGTTCGGAAAAGACATTCCGGAAGCGGGTGATGCGAAGCCTGTAGATTTTCTTGGTATGCCCATTCTATTGGTCCGCGACCGTAATGGTGAAATCGGAGTTTTCCAGAACACGTGTCGTCATCGTGGCATGATCCTTGTCGATAAACCGCAGAAAATCCGCGGCGCGATTCGTTGCCCTTATCATAGTTGGTGCTACGGTCTTAATGGCGAGTTGCGTACGACGCCTCATGTGGGCGGTCCCGGCCAAAACACTCATAAAGACGTGAACATGGACGAACTGGGCCTGCTCCGCATCCGGTCTTATGTGTGGCGCGATGTAATCTTTGTAAACGTTGACGGAAACGCTCCGACTTTCGAGGATGTGCATGGTGAGCTGTTGGAGCGCTGGAAAGAGTTTGAGCAGCCGATTTTTCATGGCGGCGAAACATCGAGCTTCAAACTCGAGGTGGCCACAAACTGGAAACTGGCGGTCGAAAACTACTGTGAAAGCTATCACTTGCCTTGGGTACATCCGGGTCTGAACAGCTACTCGCGGCTGGAAGATCACTACAACATTGAAAAGCGTGATCATTACTCGGGTCAGGGTACGTTGGTGTATCGCCAGCTCAAAGATCAGGACGAAAACACGCTGCCTGACTTTGAGGGCCTGAGCGATAAGTGGGATGAAGGCGCTGAGTACATCGCCGTATATCCCAATGTCTTGCTCGGTGTGCAGCGTGACCACAGCTTTGCTATCGTTCTGGAGCCGCAGGACTGCGGCAATACCGTTGAACATATCGAACTGTATTACTCCAAGCCTGAAAGAGACACGCCGGAGCTGGATGGTTTGCGCGCATCGAATGCGCAGCTCTGGAAAACCGTTTTTGAAGAAGATGTTTTTGTGGTCGAAGGGATGCAAAAAGGACGACACGGCGAGCTGTTTGACGGTGGTCGCTTCTCGCCTGCGATGGACGGACCTACTCACAACTTTCACCATTGGGTGGCGTCACAAGTTGAAAACGGTCGCCAGGTATGAATGATTTTGCAAATGATGGGCTGGCGAGGAATTTTCTCGCCGGTTCGTGGGCCGAAGGAGACAGCGGTGCGGTCGTTTCCATCGAAGACCCAGGCCTAGAAGAACACCTGGTCGATTGTGCGCAAGCGGGCGAAGACAGCCTTTCTCGCGCAGTTGACGCTGCGCGTGTGTCGTTTGACCGGGGCGATCTTGCCGATATGAACCCTCATGCACGTGGTCAGCTGATGCAGCGGATCGCGCTCGAGATTCGCGCGATTGCAGATGAGGGGGCCAATCTGCTCTGCCGGGAAAGCGGCAAGTCCCTTTCAGCAGCGCATGACGAATTCGAAGAAGCCGCGCAATATTTTGAGTACTATGGCGGAATGGCGGACAAGATCGAAGGCAAGTCGATCCCGCTTGGCCCAGATTACGCCGACTATACAGAGTTCGAACCATTTGGCGTCTCAGCACAAATCGTGCCTTGGAATTTTCCGGTGTCCATTGCGGCAAGGTCTCTCGCGCCGTCGATGGCGGCTGGCAACTCCACAATCATCAAGTCGCCCGAATTGGATCCGGTTGCTCTGGCTATGCTTGGTCTGGCGTTGGAGCGCGCAGACGTGCCCGCTGGCTCGGTCTCAATCCTAAATGGTATTGGCGCGGACCTTGGCGCGCGACTGGTCGCAAGCTCTGAAGTAGATCAGATTGTCTTTACCGGTTCCGTCCCAACGGGTCAGGCGATCTTGCGCGCGGCGGCAGATACCGTGACCCCTGCCCTCATGGAACTGGGTGGAAAGTCTGCTGCCGTTGTGTTCGAAGATGCCAATCTGGACACGGTTATTTCCAGTTTGCAAAACGGTATCTTCTACAATGCGGGGCAGGTTTGCTCCGCCATGGCGCGGGTACTTGTGCACCGCTCTATCTATGAAGATGCCGTCGAGCGCGCCGCCGCATTGGCAAATGGTCTGAGTATTGGGCACGGATTAGATGATCCGGATCACACACCGGTGGTGTCAGCGCTGCAATTGTCCCGCGTGGAAGAGCTAGCCTCAACCGCACGTCACGATGGCGTCCGCGTGGCTTCTGGCGGCGCACGACTGGATCGCAGGGGCTACTTTATGGCACCGACAATCCTCGCGGATGTCGATCCGGCCAGCCGGGTGGCGCAAGAGGAGATCTTTGGCCCTGTAGCGTGCTTCACTCCATTCGACACCGAAGCCGAAGCCGTTGCACTGGCCAACGGCACCGAGTTCGGCCTGGTAGCTGGTATCTTCACCCGCGATCTGGCGCGGTCCCACAGGGTTGCGCGGAAGCTGCGGGCGGGTCAAGTCTTTGTCAACGAGTGGTTCGCAGGCGGGATTTCGACACCTTTTGGCGGTGTTGGAAAGTCCGGCTTTGGGCGGGAAAAAGGGCTCGAAGCGCTCTTCAACTATGTCCGCACTAAGAATATCGCAATCTCGCTCAAAGGCTAAGAAATGGATCGCGATGCGTTAGAAGTCGCGCTTCTGGAAGCGCATGACCGTAACGACAAAGAGGCGCTCGTGCGTCTGTATACGGTTGCTGGTGACGAAGCGGAGTTGCAGCAAGATATTGACGCAGCCTGCTTTTACCTCACGCATGCTTTCGTATTCGCGCTTGAAACCGGTGCACCTGCAGCCGCCATACTTAACAAACGCCTGGCTGATCGCGGCAGGGCCAAACTGCTAGAGTTCTAATATGAATGTCCAAGTGATCCGCAAAGAAGATATCGAGTTGGTTCATCGCGGAGGGCCTCCCGGAATTGGCCGTGTCGGAAGGACGATTTCGTCAGATCTTAGCCCTTCGATGGCTGCAGGTATTGCCGAGTTCGATCAATGCTCGATCAAGTGGCAAGTTCATTACGACGAGATCGTTCACGTGTTAGAGGGAACATTCCGTCTCCAAACTGGTGGCAAAGAAGTCGAGGCAGGTCCGGGAGATACGATGTGGATTCCGAAAGGCACAAAGCTTGCCTATGAAGGGGACAAGGCGCGCATCTTTTATGCCGTGTATCCAGGCAATTGGCGCGAAAAACTTACCATTTACGAATAACGTCATCTTCTAAAAGCACATTTTCAATCGCGACGACCTGAAGAGTTGCGGATATCACAAACGAGGAAAATCGTCATGAGAAACGAAGCTCAAGCTGTTGTCATAGGGGGAGGGGTGATCGGGTGTTCGATCCTGTATCACCTGGCAAAACTGGGATGGTCAGATGTTGTACTGCTGGAGCGGGACGAGCTGACCTCCGGCTCCACCTGGCACGCTGCGGCCAACATTCACGGTCTGCATGATAGCACCAACATTAGCCGCATCCAGCACTATACAATGAACCTGTATAACTCGCTGGAAGAGGAAACAGGTCAAAGCTGTGGCGTATTCCAGCCCGGCTCTCTCTATCTGGCGCAAACCGAAGAGCGTGAGCACCAGCTGAAGCTTCAGGCGGCCAAAGCCAAGCTTTATGGCATGAACTTCTATGAAATCAGCATCGAAGAAGCCCAGAAACTGAACCCCCTGGTCAATTACGAAGGCATCCGCTGCGTGATGTTTGAGCCCGATGGCGGCAATGTTGACCCCTCAGGTGTGACCAACGCCTATGCGGTTGGCGCACGTCAGCGCGGCGCGGAAATCCACCGCTTCACACCGGTCACCGCGACGGAACGGCGACAAGACGGCACTTGGATTGTTAAAACGCCCAAAGGCGACATCAAGACCCCATGGGTGGTGAACGCAGCAGGTCTCTGGGGCCGCGAAGTGGCCAAGCTTGCCGGTATCGAGCTGCCATTGCAGCCAACCGAGCACCAGTATTTCGTGACCGAAACCATGTCGGATGTGGAAAGCCACGGCACACGCCTGCCCTCTGTGTCTGACCGCGATGGCGAATATTACCTGCGTCAGGAAGGCAATGGACTTCTCGTGGGTGCCTATGAGAAGGACATGAAATTCTGGGCAGAGGAAGGCACCCCTCTGGATTTCGCGCATGATCTCTTCCCCGATGATCTGGAGCGCATCGAAGAAAATATGATGAACGCCATCGAACGTCTGCCAGCAGTGGGCGAGGCCGGCATCAAACGCGTCATCAACGGTCCGATGATCTGGTCCCCTGATTCCAATGTGCTGATGGGTCCAGTGCCTGAGGTGGATGGCTACTTCTGCTGTAACGGCATTATACCCGGCTTCTCCCAATCCGGCGGCATGGGCCTGATGGCCGCGCAGTGGATCATCGAAGGTGAAACCGAATACGACATGTTCGCCTGGGATATGGCCCGGTTTGACACCTGGGCGACCAAGGAATTCACCAAAGCCAAGGTGCAGGATCAATACGCGCACCGTTTCGCGATCCACTTCCCCAACGAAGAGCGCAGCGCAGGCCGCCCGGCCCGTGTGCGTCCGATCTATGAGATGCAAAAGGACATGGGCGCGGTCTTTGGCCTGAACGTCGGCTGGGAACACCCGCTGTGGTTCGCAGATGCGCCGGGCACCCTGGACACCAATGGTTTCACCCGCCAGAACTGGTGGGGTCCCGTGGGCGAAGAATGTAAGATGCTGCGCGAACGCGCGGGCATCATCGACATCTCCAACTTTGCCAAATACATCTGTAAAGGCCCCGGCGCAGCGGATTATCTGAACGCTGTCTTTGCCAACAACATGCCCAAAACCGTGGGCCGCTCCTGCCTGACCCCGCTGATTTCTAAGCGTGGCGGCATTGCCGGTGACTTCACCGTGACACGTGTGGCAGAGGATGAATTCTGGATCATCGGCTCCGGCATGGCGGAACGCTATCACAAGCGGTTCTTCAAGCAGGTTGCCCTGCCAGAAGGTACAACCTTTGAAAGCCACACCGAAGCGATGTGTGGCTTCAACGTTGCTGGTCCAAAATCGCGTGAGCTGCTGCAACGCCTGACCAACACCTCTCTGGCCACCGCTGATTTCCCATTCATGCGTTCTGCGAAGATCGAAATCGCGGGAGTGGAGCTGCTGGCTTTGCGTGTGTCCTTCACCGGCGATCTGGGCTGGGAGCTGCACTGCAAAACCGAAGATCAGGCGCGTCTCTATGAGGCCCTTCTGGCGGCCGGCAAAGAGTTCGGCGCAGGCCCAGTGGGCAGTCGCGCGCTGATGTCGATGCGTGTAGAGAAGGGATATGGCTCCTGGAGCCGCGAATACAGCCCGGAATACTGGCCGCATGAAGTGGGTCTTGAGCGTCTTTGCAAATTTGACAAAGACTTCCTCAACAAAGAGGCCGCACTTACGGTGCTGGATACCCCTGCGCGTGAGCAATTGGTTCTTCTGCATCTGCATGAGGCCGATGTCACCGCATCCAATGCAGATGCCACCGGTGGCGAGCCGATCTTCAAAGATGGCGAAGGCATTGGCCGCGTGACCTCGGGCACCTATGGCTACACCGTGGGCATGTCTCTGGCGCTTGGCTATGCCAAAGATGCCGTACCCGGTGACGAGGTAGAGGTGATGGTTCTGGGCCGTCCGCATCGGGCGATCATCTTAGAGGCACCACCTTTTGATGCCAACGGCGAGATATTGAGAGGGTAGTTCGAAGTGACATACCAGTTCCTTCACTATTTTATTCGCTGTATCAATATCGGAAGGAAAGCGAACTGCAGCCACGCGAAGATCATGACGAGCCTCAAACAAGCAGAGAACCGTGTGCCGGTTGCAGGTCTGTAACGCGAGCATCCGGTGGGCACGTCTAGCTTAATAAGTTTGAGGAGCCCGTGGTTTCCTAGAATCCTGCCTTCTTCAGTTTGAGCTGCCAATACTCATAGTTAAATTGCGGTAGCATGCCGCTGTGCGCCTATTTGCGTTTTGGTTTGCAAACCGACACGATGCCTTCAAAGCCATCGTGTCGGTTAATCCTTGCCCACTGAATTGGCCGGCCCTTGTGGTTAGGAAACGGATGATTTGAGCGGCTCCCTTTGTTCGGACCTCCCGGTTGGAGATTTTCCAGGAGTCGGGCCCAGGGTGCATATTGCGTGTCTGAGCCATTCATCAGCGAGATCGGTGGGTTGTTTACGATTGCGCTATGAGGATGCACTTCGTTGTGGTTTCTTCGCAACTCCTCCATTTTTGACGGGCGTCGTCAAGGCACATGAAGCAGTGTGTATTCAGACACTCTGCTCGAAACTTTACGTTGAAACTCTCGATGAAGGCGTAACCTGTCGGTTTGCCGGACCGAGAGAAGTCCAGAACGACGCCATACTGATAAGCCCACAAAAATCCAGGTCTCGGGAGACAAACTCCGGTTCCTGATCGACATGAATGGACTTCGGGTAGCCGACCTTGCCGCATATGCGCTCAAGTGTCTGAACAACATCTTCTCCTCGGTAGCTGAACCTCGGATCGGTCGCAGACGAGAACCGCGAGAAGGTGTCCATGAGTGGCAAAGGCAATTGCTGCGACAACTCAGCCGTCGAGACCTTCTTCAAAACGATCACAGCTGAGCTGATCTGGCGACGGTCGTGGCAAACCCAGCGGCAGGCTGAAGCGGCCATGATCCTCCCCCACTGAAGTGGTCCGCCCGTATAGTTAGCGAACGGAGGATCAAAGATGGGAATGAAGCGACACAAACCGGAAGAGATTGTCACGAAGTTACGGCAGATTGAGGTGCTTTGCGGCCAAGGCATGGCACGCGTTGATGCCGTCCGCCAAGTGCAGATAACCGAGCAGACGTTTTACCGCTGGCGTAAGCAATATGGTGGAATGGGAACCGATCAACTGAAGGAACTAAAACGACTTCAGAAGGAGAATGAACGGCTGCGAAGAGCCGTGTCGGACCTGACGCTGGACAAACTGATATTGTCAGAAGCCGCACGGGGAAACTACTGAGCCCTTCGCGCCGCCGTGCCTGCATTTTGCATGTGCGAAGCCAGTTCCGCATCTCAGAGCGTCGGGCTTGCAGAGTGTTGCATCAGCACCGGTCAACACAGCGTAAAGCCCCAAAAGGTTGCGCCGATGAAGATCGCTTGGTTGCCGACATGATCGAACTGGCTCGCCAGTATGGCCGATACGGTTATCGCCGCATCGCAGCTTTGCTGAGAGATGCGGGATGGCGAGTGAACGACAAGCGTGTTGAACGCCTGTGGCGGCGTGAGGGGCTCAAGGTGCCGATGAAGCAGCCCAAGAAAGGACGGCTCTGGCTCAACGATGGCTCGTGTATTCGACTGCGTGCAGAGTATCCCAACCATGTCTGGTCGTACGACTTCGTTCATCATCGAACGGATGATGGAAGGGCGTTCAGAACATTGAATATCCTTGATGAGCACAGCCGGGAATGCTTAGCGATCCAAGTGAAACGGAAGCTGAATTCAGCCGAGGTGATCGACGCATTGACGGATTTGTTCATCCTGCGCGGTGTTCCGGCCTACATCAGATCAGACAACGGCCCAGAGTTCATAGCTCAGGCTGTTCGGGATTGGATAGGCGCGGTCGGAGCCAAGACCGCTTACATCGAGCCGGGGTCACCTTGGGAGAATGGATACTGTGAAAGCTTCAACGCCCGGTTCCGCGACGAGCTGCTAAATGGTGAAGTATTCTACAGCTTAAAGGAGGCCCAAATCCTGATCGAACAATGGAGGAAGCACTATAACACCAAACGACCACATAGTGCCTTGGGCTATCGCCCACCGGCCCCGGAAACCATCGTCCCAATGGAAACAAGGCCAATCATGCACTAACATTCAAACTGGACCACTTAGGTGGGGCCGATCAGCCATCTTCCAATACATCAACGGCTTTTAAAATCCGCGCCGACGACACTCATCATTGGGTTGGAAAAGCCCGATCGCCTTCGAAAGAAAAGTGGCCTAAACGAGCACATGGGGCGGCACAAAAACGGGACAGGTCCAAACCAGATCAACACCAAATTCCGACCCCGCCGCAATCAACTCTCCCCTCGGCTTTGTCAGGTTGTTGCCCCCCGGGCTCAGCTTGGCGTGAACGTTGCCACTCAGGGGGCCAATTGCGTTGCATAGCCAGCCCACAACTCGAAAGCATCGTTTCGCGCGTGGCGGTATGATTTGG
>NZ_JAGHRP010000025.1:0-9716 GCF_017743755.1 Shimia sp. R9_3
TGCCTCAGCGCAAAGGCAATCTGTTCATCGCTGAATCGTTTCTTCGGCATCGGTACACTCCTCTTTGTGCCAGAAATGTACCCAAAATTTCGCTCTCAATTCGGACCACTTTCAGGGGGCAAGACCATAGTCTTTATATGGGGAGGGAGTCGGATCGCGTGGCTTTACGAAAACGCTTACAGACTTAGAATTCTTTGGCTCTGTCACCTTGTTGCCTTTTTTCTAGCAGTTCAACATAGGTCGTTTGCCAATGTTGATCTAAGTCGGCAGGTAATTGCATAGTAAAATGATAAGAAAGCGCAACGGTAGAACATTGCAGCGACTTATTTAGATCTTTTGTCGTGGTGCTAACAACAATTGTAAGTGACCATCCCCCTTCGATATCAAATTTCTCTATGTAACATTCATCGCTTTCTGAGGTTGCCTCAAGCAATCGCGTCTTCACGTCGCCCTCAATACCACTCAAAGTATCACTTGATATCTTTCCATCGACTATTGCGTGCTCTTTTTGAACAAATATGAAATCAAACTGGTTCGACGGTTTAAGTTTGATAGCGTCATAAAAAAACCAAGTTGAATGTATCAAAAAGAGTCACAATAGCATCTGAGATATGTGTATTTTCCGATGCTATCAAATAGCGCAAAGCACTTGTCTCTTTTCCATCTTGGCCATGGCAAGGCGAAGTCAGTGCTAAAAAGAACATCCCGATACAGCCGAGCTGTAAATTGCGTTTTATTCTAAACATCTCGAGCTCGTTTAGGATCGAGGACTCGCTCCTCACCCCAAAGGGGTAAACCAATCCATACTTGCCCGTAAAGAAAAATAAATGCTTTGTCTGTGTGATCGAAAATCGACCTTCATCCAAACCTCTGCACAATCAAGACCCCAAAACTTTGTGCAGCGTTTATATCACACCCTATTTTCCGTTCCAATTGCTTCCAGGGTGCTTCCACTTGGTTGGGGCGCAAACGCAAAAAGCCGCCCGAGGGCGGCTTGTGGCGCAGTTCTGGGTACTGTCACGAGTATGCTTTCGTTTGCTGTGTGGTGTAGCACGGGTGTAGCACGCGCTGGTGCGCTTACCTTACTCGCGGCGCCCCTTGGGTCGCTAGTTCATTGATCTAAGGGGGTAAAATTGGTTGCGGGAGTAGGATTTGAACCTACGACCTTCAGGTTATGAGAGAGGTTAGGCGTTGTTGCACGGTCTGCGCCTTCTTGCGCCCCTCTACCCTATCTTGTTGAATCTATTGTTTTTTAATTGACGGCGATTGCGCCTCAGCTCTACGCCTTACTCCAAGATTTGCGCCCAACTGCTTCCACAGTGCTTCCACAAACGGGCCAGAGACGGAGAAAAACACGATGCCAAAACTGACCAAACGCAGCGTTGATGCCTTTGAAGTGCGCCCTAAGAGCTACTTTGAATGGGACAGCGAGATCAAAGGGTTTGGGGTGCGCATCATGCCTTCGGGCACCAAGACCTATCAGGTGCAATATCGCAAAGGGGGCCGCACCCGGCGGGTGTCCATTGGGCGGCATGGCAACATCACGCCTGAGCAGGCCCGCAACCGCGCCAAAGAGATCATGGGCGAATTGTCTAAGGGCGAGAACCCGGTGGAAGAGATCGCGCTGCACCGCCGCGCGCCGACTGTGGCAGCGCTGTGTGAGCGGTTCTTTGAGGAACATGCCAAAGAGCGCTGCAAGCCCAGCACACAGGGCGAATATCGCCGCGCCATTGACCTGTTTATCAATCCCGCCATTGGGTCTTTCAAAATTGTCGATGTAGAACGCAAAGACATTGCGGAGCTGCACCACAAATTCCGCGATAAGCCTTATCAGGCCAATCGCACACTTGGGGTGTTGTCCAAAATGTTCAATCTGGCAGAAATCTGGGGCCTACGCCCTGATGGCTCTAACCCCTGCCGACATGTTCCCAAGTATCGGGAGCAGAAGCGTGAGCGCTATCTGAGCCAAGGTGAACTGCAACGGCTGGGCACGGCACTGACAGAGGCGGAGCACGATGGCACAGAGACATCCCATGTGGTCGCGGCCTTTCGCTTGCTGATCCTGACGGGGTGCCGATTGGGAGAGATACAAACCCTGCGGTGGAGCTATATCACAGATCGCGGCATGGAGCTGCCAGACAGCAAGACAGGCGCGCGGCTCATTCCCCTGCCCCAAGCCGCCCGCGCCATCCTGAGCGCCCTGCCACGGCGTCCTGACAACCCTTACGTGATCATCGGCAAGCAACCGGGTGGCTATGCCACAGACATGCAGAAACCATGGCGTCGCATTCGCAAGCGCGCGGGTCTTTGCGATGTGCGCATTCACGACCTGCGCCATACCTACGCTTCCAATGCGGTGTCCTCTGGCATGCCCATTCAGATGGTGGGGCGCTTGCTTGGGCACACGCAAATTCAGACAACCATGCGCTATGCACATTTGGCAGATGATCCGGTGCGCCGCGCCGCTGAGGAAAATGCCGCCCGACTGAGTGCGCTGGTCGGTTAGATAGCGTAAGGCAAATTCTCCGCTACATACGGTACGTAGGAAATCCCGATCCTACGTACATACGACTAACGCGGGTATACCCGGAAAACGGGCTTCCTGTGTTCCTCCTACCCGGCGTATACCCCGGGTAGGGAAACGAACCAAAATTACGATGCAAACGAGGCTTGCAGTGACAGACACCATGGCGCTTTGGAAAGGCTCACATTGGCTTTCCAACACACCGAGACTTTTTGCTCAAAGGGTTTTCAAAGAAGAATGGGAAGCAGCGGTTGCGCATCGCGGATCCAAACTTTGGATCCACAATGTCATGGAAGCCGGTGAGCGGCTCAAAGAAAATGGAATGCAGCCCGGGCTGGAATTGCTTGTAAGCGGCTTGCAGGAGGCCGATGAATTGGCGCGGCCCAAGCGTGAACTTTTGGAACGCGCTACAGAGGAAGTTAGGAAACGCCTCAGAACTGGCCAATATCGTGCCTTTGGATTTGACCGCCCAAGAACCTTGGACACCCAGCCTGTGCAGCTACCAGCGGAGGTTTGGACCAGCAACAAATCACTGGAAAAGTCAGAGGTTACGTTCCAATCGCTCACCTTCATCGATGTCCGTGTGCGGATGGTCAGTGTGGAGCGGGATCCCCTGCTCAAGGCGCAGTATGAGGTTCCCGCAGTGAAAGCCGGTCGCCCCACGGTTGGCCCCGCGATTGAGGCCGCATTCGATGCTTTGCACAAAATTGGTGAAATCGACCCAACAGCATCCCAGAAGCACCACTTTCCGAAGATCAGAACATGGATCGAGCGGAACGAAATAGATGTGAACATCCCTCCAGAGGGCATTTCCGACAAAACAATCAGTAAATTTTTCTCTCCTCTTTTCAAACGGTTGAAGGAAAAAGACGATCTATAAATAGTTTGGAGATTTATAGATATTTTTAGAGATTTCGAAGTGGTCCAACGTCAGAGCATCCAAACACCAACGGAGAGAAACGGATGCTCAACCAGACAACAGCCAACGACAACAACGCACCGGCACAGGACTACCTAGACGGCTTCATTGACGAAAAGAAAGCCGCCGACTTCCTGTGCCAGAGTGTCCGCACCATCCAGAAATGGCGCGTGACCGGCTACGGCCCGAAATTCTACAAATCAGGCCGCTCTGTGCGCTATCGCCGCCGCGATCTGCTGGCTTGGGGCGAAGCCCGCCGCGTTGGCAGCACCAGCGCTTATACCGCCGCATGAGTTTTGCCCGCGTTGGGGTTGGCAGCGCCGCGCGGGATTTTGGGGCCGGATGGCTCTTGGGGGCACAGGCGAAACGGTCCTGTGTCCCCGCTCAAACCACATTCCAATTGAAAGACATCACCCATGGCGAACCAGCCTGCACATAAGTTCAAAATCGGCCTGATCACGGCTACCGTCTGGCAGAATGACGGGTTCTATTCTGTTGATCTGTCACGCAGCTATAAATCCGACACCGGCGAATGGCGCAACACCAACAGTTTCCATCATTCCGACCTGCTCAATCTGGCCAAATGCGCAGAGCGCGCCGAAATCTGGATTGGCCGTCAACTGACCGCAAAGTGACCCAGCGCCGGGTCATGCCCGGCCCCAAAACATATGCTGCCCCGCCGGAGGCACAAAAGGGGGCCATAAGGCCCCCGTTTCTTTTCCCAACATCTCAAAACCAACCAGCGGCGCGATATGCCGCGAGAGAGGGGGGTCTTGTAACACCCCCCTCCACGAATACGAAAACGAAAGAGAGCGTAAATGGACGGGGTGATCCTGCATTCTGGCTTTGATGGGTTGAAGTTCACTCTGACCGCCGACATTTTAGCCAGCTTCCGCGAAGAGCTGCTCTCTGCCAAAGCCCATGCCAAAGAGACCCTTGGAGAATGTGTCTTGGAGTTTGGAGACATCACCCTCAACGTTACCAACAAAGGCGCGCGGGGCTTTACCGCCCATACAGGGGATCATGGCGCTGTGTGGTTGTTCCAAGACCCAGAGGACCGCATTCCCAACAATCCGGGCATCACGGTGGACTTTCGGGCCTTTGGGCTTGCGACAGGCGGCTTGGAGGGCGCGGAGAGCCACTTCCGGGACTGCATGTCAGCCTTTGGCATTCCCTACGTGGAAACACAGCTCCGCGTAGCGCGTGCGGATTTTGCGGTGGACTACCTCGCCCCGTGGTTCGAACCAGACAGAGAGGCTTTGGTTGTGCCGCCCGGCACCAAGGTCACGGAATATACCGGCGTGGCTGAAACGGCGACAGTCTCCAGCGGGGCGCGCGTGATTGGCCTGCGGGCGGGTGCCGTCGCCAATCGCCAACTTGCGATATACGACAAGCGCGCAGAGATTATTCAGCAAAACAAAATGGGGTGGCTGACCATCTGGAACACCGCCCTTGGGGCGCAGAACAAACCGCCGTTGGACTTGAAAGACCGCGACTCCAGCCAAGTCTGGCGTTTTGAAATGCGACTTGGCTCCAAACAGCTTCGCAACCGCTTTGAGATGCGCAGTTGGGAAGATGTCCACAACATCATCGGAGACGCCTTTACAGACGCTCTGAGCCGCATGCGCTACAGCGAACCCACCACAGACAGTAACCGCGCCAGATGGCCTGTCCACGGCCTTTGGCGGCAGTTTGAAGATGTGATTGGCAACGACCTACACCAGAACTGCGCAGGCGTGCTGCCCTGTGACGTGGTGAAAGCCAACCGTATGGCCAAGATGCGAGAACTGGACGCGCAATTGCTTGGGTTGTTCGTCACGCGGGCGGCGATATCCGGGGTCAGTGCGGAAGAGTTTGCGGAATTTATGGAAAGCCACGTTGATGCGCTTGAACGATTGGGCGCTGAGCATCCCCAGCCACTCGCAGAAAGGATTGCGAAGGCGCAGGCAAAGTATCGGTTTTTATAAGAGCAATACAGCGCAGCTTATTAGCATTGCAAACTCCATCCAGCGGCTCGCGGCTCCCATTCATGAAAATTGCGATGAAGCTTGGCTTTGGACCCAACCCGGTCATTTTGATTTCATGAGGTGCGCACTCGGAGCAGCAATTTTTCTGTACGGGTATAAACTCCACGAAGCAGCGTAGGGACGAAATCTGCCATTTGTGCACAACGCAGCATTTCCTAACGCGGCTAGCCTCAAAATTGCGGCAGACTTTAAGGCGAAACGCGCGCAACGATTGAGTGTTTCGCCGCGCTTGGTGCACGGCGGATCAGCCACTCCCCACACAACCGAAGCGGAAGGTGACATGCCTCTGGAGCCGCCCAACAAGTTAAATTTAGCAGCGCTCATAATCTGGCGCAGCTTATCAAGCTTGGTTGACTTTGAAGGGAAGGACAATAGGTGTCCAAGCGCCGACTAAATCATCGCCTCCGGCAACATTAACAAGAAGTTCGCACCCCCACTCGGACCATTGGATGCGCTGATCGCCCCGCCGTGAGATTCGATAATTTCCCCAGCAATCGCCAAACCAATCCCGTATCCATCAGGCTTTGTGGTTTCCCCCAATTCGAAAACCTTGCTTGGCGGATTCTGCGATATACCTGGTCCATTGTCGGTAACTTGGATCTGTGCAAACCCATCAGCACGCCAAACCCTTACTCGAACAGTGTTTGCTCCGTGTGTTTGTTTTGAAAAGTAAAGGGCATTACCCACCACATTCTCGATTACTCGTTCAATATAAAACCGCTGCACGCGGACCAACGGGTCCGACTCAATCTCTACTTCAAAATCTACGTTCTCGATGCCGGAGACAACACGCATCCGCTCCTCGACCTCTTTAATCAGTAAGCTAATTCGAGCTGATTTCCGTGAATCTTTCGCAGAGCGAAACCCCTGCAATTGCTTGGAAAGCACATCTGTCATCCTCTGTATTGCGTCGAGTGCTGAGGTTGCGTTTGAAACAATCCTTGAATGTGGCTCGTCAATATCCGAGTCCCTAATAGTAATGAGATTGCTTCTGACTACTGTAATTTGATCGCGAATATCGTGATTTCGCTGCAGCACTTCATTTCCCACAGCAAGAAGGGGCACCAGCTTTTTTAGTTCAGATTTTAGAAGCATCAAATCGGTAATACGTTGCTGTTCAGCGAGAAACCGAGCTGTTTGTTGAAGTACAAAATCGACAAATTGCTCATAAACCGTGGGTACTCCTCCCGGATACCGTACAAATGCTCCCAATAGTCCTGCTGGGGATCTTCCAATCGACACAGGACGAAAGGACGCAGATCGCCAGCCATTATCGTGGCAGGCCGAGTAGACACCAAGGCCGGTACTTTCCTCCTTCTTTGCCAGTGCCAATGAATTAAGGTCAATACGGTTTCCCTTAGTCGCCAAAGCCAACAATGGATGATCTAGATCAAGTACGTCACAGTCGAAAGTCGCGTCAGAGCAAGCATCGCATTGGAGAAACTCTTGTTCTGAAGCAAATCTCCAAAATACCAGGTCAATATCCGGAACTAACGAACTCAGAGACTCAAGATACAGAATGTACAGATCGGAAGGATCTGAAAATTCCACAGAGCTTTCAACTTGAGAAGATGTCGATATAAGTGATTGAAAAATATGGCTTTGATATTCGTTGCGTAGTTCTGTCTCGAGGTAGTGCTTCAGCATCCGATAGCTGCTGTTGCTCCCTCCCGACGTTACGATATTTATGGAAATAAAGCTTGCTCGAGAATCGGACTTTTCTGAAAAAAAGAAACTGCGCCCGGTCATGTCGAGCACAATGTCTATGTGTAGGAGTTCGTATTCATTAAGGCCAAAAGGCATCAACTCAGCGCGGGACTCAGCGGCAACTGACCTGCACAAATTCTCTCGCAATAATCGAGAGTGAACTGCAGTGGTGAACTCGTCCAGACGGTCCAAGAAGACTTCCGACGATAGCTCCTTGCGGTTACCTCTTCGGCGAGCGAAATTCGCACTGAGGAAAATCTCGCTTGTATCTTTAGGAAGAAAAGATTCAATCGCGGTTGCGATTTGCTCCCTAACGACCTCAAGAAAGTCATCACTGAGCGATATAAAATTGTGTCGCAGACGCCTCAATGGATCAACCTGTTAAAAATCGCTACTCCGCGTATGCTTGAAACCAATATGCCAATCGAGCAGCCAGAGGCATTTCAGATATCGTCTGTTCTGATTCCATGTCATCGATTTCATCACCTTCCTTCATACCACCGCCAGCAAGGTGAGCCCCAGAGGGCACCGCGAACCCCAGCAAGAACGCTTTAACAGGATCATCTAACTCAAATAATAGCGTAATAAAAATTGCTGTCGCAATGAATACCGCCATCACAAACACATAGACTAACTTTGAAGCCGCTTTGCTAAATCCGATATTCGGGAAAAACTTCTTTTCCAACCGAATGCAGCGATAAATTCGCACGCACTCGAAGAATGCTAAACCTAGGAGTGACGATGCGACGACTGAAATCATTTAGTTCCCTTTGCAGAAGATTTTCGAAAAGTGCTCTGACGCGTCTTTCCACACAAAGTAATTTCTAATTCGTGATCCACAATTAGGTTGCGGCCTACTAGTGCGCGCCGTTTTGCACATAGCTTGCCTTTGTTCGCGCAACTGCTTGGGCACTTGATAGCAAAAGGCGACCGGCTCCAATCTTTTACAGCTCTTACTGACAGCCCCAATCGTTTCACTCTTCCATTTCGTTGGTTCACCAGATCGATCCATATTGTTTCGGAAAAATACTCGTATGTGCGAATCCCACGCGAACCGTCTGTCTCGATCAAGCTGGGAGATAGAACACCAAGCTCATTCAAGTCTTCAAAACTAGCAAACGTCCACGGAGATCCAGTGTCGAAATGAACATCCAGCTGTTCTCCTGCGACTCTCAAAGTTACAGTTGGATAGCTGCTAAGACGGTCCGGGCCAACGCAGTTTCCTTGCGCAGCTGAGTCATCAGTCGCAATGTCATCTATTGTGTCCGGAGCCGAAAATTGGAAGGGAACGCGATCTAGCTCCATAGCGATCGAAGTAACTTCACCACTAGTGGGAATTGTCTCAGTGTCCTCCAAACTCTTAACTGGTTTGTTCGGGTCTGCGCAAAGGAGTACCCAACTTTTTCCAGACTGAAACTCTTCCGCTAGAGTTTCTGCCGCCAACTTTCGAGCCTCATTGCGAATAGAGCGCTTAATCTTGCTTGGGAGATTCACATATTCAGAAAACGTAATCTCGAACGGATCCTTTGAAAGAAAGTTACTTGAGAGCTTTTCGTTGGATTGCCGCGGGGTGTACTTTGGTGGATTCTCTACAAGGTATCGAATTTTTGAGACGAATGAATCAAATGAAGGATCCTTAGGATCAGGCAGATTCTTGTCCATCACCCCAACATTCTTTCGTATTCTTGATATCCGCTTTTGGTACTCTTCCAAATGCAAATAAGAAGAAAGAATGCATATCGGTAAATTGGTTCTAGTTTGTATGCGCTTCAAAAAGTCGAAACCGCTTTCGTCTTTGAGTCGCAGATCAAGAAGTACTAGGTCAATGTTGCCGCTAGAGCTGAATTTTCTTATCGCCTCATAGATCGAAGAGGCACCGTAAACGTGAATACCGCGTCGCCCTAGCTCCTGCGTAAACGGCTTGTACTGTTCAATATGATCGTCGACCCACAGGACTGAATATCCAGCCAAAACACACCCCCCAGCTGAAATCTGTTGCTTCTAGTTTAGCGAGCAGTGATCCGCAAGACAATCCTGCAGGTAGGTGTTGGGTCATAGACGCCCGGATCGGCGACATGGGTTGCATCGCGACGATAGGCGCACCGCACTTTCGAGCGAATGCTGCATTAGCGAAGATCGAAAAATGAATGTCGGCAAAGTCCGCTTTGCACTCATTGCTGTAAACCGCAGCGAAGGTCCACTTCCGATCCTAAATTGGCTAGGAGCGCTACGCATCATGTCACGTGGCATAGCCTTCTGTGTTGAAGTCGGAAGCTTGCTCTAAAGTCCAGCGTTGCTCTGTCGCCACACCGTTTTTGTCGTTCCTGTTGCTTCCACAGTGCTTCCACGCGCGAGATGGCGACGTGGACACGCATTTAGGCGCACGTCTTAAGCTGTTGTAATTGTTTAGTATTTTTGGTTGCGGGAGTAGGATTTGAACCTACGACCTTCAGGTTATGAGCCTGACGAGCTACCGGGCTGCTCCATCCCGCGACGCTTTTGATCTTTGGCCTGTGTTGGCTTTAAGATCTGTCGCCCT
>NZ_JAGHRP010000026.1:0-5901 GCF_017743755.1 Shimia sp. R9_3
TTGGTTGCGGGAGTAGGATTTGAACCTACGACCTTCAGGTTATGAGCCTGACGAGCTACCGGGCTGCTCCATCCCGCGACGCTTTTGATCTTTGGCCTGTGTTGGCTTTAAGATCTGTCGCCCTTCAGGACGTTTTATTTGTTCTGAAGGTATTTTTGTATCGTTTTGAGAGATGTTATTTTTGAGCTATTTTCTAGGTTTGGCGATGACCTACTCTCCCACAGCTTAAGCAGCAGTACCATCGGCGCTACGGTGCTTAACGGCCGGGTTCGGGATGGGACCGGGTGTTTCACTCGCGCTATGATCACCAAACCGAGGAAATAGCTCGGTTTATGTGTTGTCCAAGTCAGTATACTGATTGTTGTGTATGCTTTTGTGTCCGTAAAAGTCTTTCTTTTACTGGATCAAATCAAGCCTATCGGACCATTAGTACCGGTCAACTGAATGCATTGCTGCACTTACATCTCCGGCCTATCGACGAGGTGGTCTACCTCGGTCCTCAGGGATACCTTGTTTTGAGGGGGGCTTCCCGCTTAGATGCCTTCAGCGGTTATCCTGTCCGATCATAGCTACCCTGCACTGCTGCTGGCGCAACAACAGGTCCACCAGTGGATCGTTCACCCCGGTCCTCTCGTACTAGGGGCAACTCCTCTCAAGTATCCTACACCCACGGCAGATAGGGACCGAACTGTCTCACGACGTTCTAAACCCAGCTCACGTACCTCTTTAAACGGCGAACAGCCGTACCCTTGGGACCTGCTCCAGCCCCAGGATGAGATGAGCCGACATCGAGGTGCCAAACACTGCCGTCGATATGGACTCTTGGGCAGTATCAGCCTGTTATCCCCGGCGTACCTTTTATCCGTTGAGCGATGGCCCTTCCACTCGGGACCACCGGATCACTATGGCCGTCTTTCGACTCTGCTCGACTTGTCAGTCTCGCAGTCAGGCTGGCTTCTGCCATTGCACTCAACGAGCGATTTCCGACCGCTCTGAGCCAACCTTCGCGCGCCTCCGTTACGCTTTAGGAGGCGACCGCCCCAGTCAAACTACCCGCCACACAGGGTCCCGGATCCGGATAACGGACCGCGGTTAGACATCAAGCAATGCAAGGGTGGTATCTCAAGGGAGGCTCCACCAAAACTGGCGTTCTGGTTTCAAAGCCCACCACCTATCCTGCACATGCATGGCCTGATGCCAGTGTGAAGCTGTAGTAAAGGTGCACGGGGTCTTTCCGTCTAACCGCGGGAAGCCTGCATCTTGACAGGCAATTCAATTTCGCTGAGTCGATGTTGGAGACAGCGGGGAAGTCGTTACGCCATTCGTGCAGGTCGGAACTTACCCGACAAGGAATTTCGCTACCTTAGGACCGTTATAGTTACGGCCGCCGTTTACCTGGGCTTCAATTCGGAGCTCTCACCCCTCCTTTTAACCTTCAGGCACCGGGCAGGCGTCAGACCCTATACGTCGTCTTGCGACTTCGCAGAGCCCTGTGTTTTTAGTAAACAGTCGCCACCCCCTGGTTTGTGCCCCCAGCCAATACTTGCGTAGAAACTGGGCCTCCTTCTCGCGAACTTACGGAGGTATTTTGCCGAGTTCCTTCAACATCGTTCTCTCAAGCGCCTTGGTATGCTCTACCAGTCCACCTGTGTTGGTTTAGGGTACGGTCTCATGGAGGGCTATTTCCAGGAACCAATCAGCGGCCCACCCAATCCGATAAGGGTGAACAACCTTCATGATCCGTCACATCCTCCTGGCCTAGGAATATTAACCTAGTTCCCATCGGCTACGCCTTTCGGCCTCGCCTTAGGGGCCGGCTTACCCTGCTCAGATTAGCTTTAAGCAGGAACCCTTGGACTTTCGGCGAGAGTGTCTCTCACACTCTTTGTCGCTACTCATGTCATCATTCTCACTAGTGATCTCTCCACCGGATGGCTCACGCCCCGGCTTCATCGAAAGCTCCATATCCTGCGCTATATCCCGGAGGATATAGAAGAGGATTGGAACTATGTCACACTACGCTCTGCTACCGATGCTTACGCATCCCTAGACTTCGGCTCATGGCTTGAGCCCCGTTACATCTTCGCCGCAGGACAACTTATTTAGACCAGTGAGCTGTTACGCTATCTTTAAAGGATGGCTGCTTCTAAGCCAACCTCCTGGTTGTTTTGGTCGTCCCACCTGCTTTCCCACTTAGCCATGAATTAGGGGCCTTAGTCGTAGGTCAGGGTTGTTTCCCTCTCCACTACGGACGTTAGCATCCGCAGTGTGTCTGCCATCTAGTACTCCCGGGTATTCGGAGTTTGGTTAGGATCAGTAAGCCTGTGGGGCCCCATTACCCATCCAGTGCTCTACCCCCCGGGGTATTCGGATGACGCTCTACCTAAATAGATTTCGCAGAGAACCAGCTATCTCCGAGTTTGATTGGCCTTTCACCCCTAGGCACAGCTCATCCCGATCTTTTTCAACAGATGTGGGTTCGGTCCTCCAGTGCGTGTTACCGCACCTTCAACCTGGCCATGCCTAGATCACTCGGTTTCGGGTCTGATCCATCTAACTCATGCGCCCTATTAAGACTCGCTTTCGCTGCGCCTACACCTAACGGCTTAAGCTTGCTAGATAGACCAAGTCGATGACCCATTATACAAAAGGTACGCTGTCAGCCCTCAAGGGGCCTCCAACTGATTGTAGGCGTTCGGTTTCAGGTACTGTTTCACTCCCCTCGTCGGGGTGCTTTTCACCTTTCCCTCACGGTACTGGTTCGCTATCGGTCAGTAAGGAGTACTTAGCCTTCGAAGGTGGTCCTCCGATCTTCAGACAGGATTTCACGTGTCCCGCCCTACTTAATACATCCCTCAGAGCTTCCTATACGGGGCTGTCACCCACTATGGCCCGTCTTCCCAAACGGTTCTAGTCACTCATCAGGCTTGGCTGGTCCGCGTTCGCTCGCCACTACTAGCGGAGTATCAATTGATTTCCTTTCCTCCGGGTACTTAGATGTTTCAGTTCCCCGGGTTTGCTCTTAAGACCCTATGTATTCAGGTCAAAAGTACCTGGTTAAGAACATTATAAATTACCGAGGTAATTATAATGAACTTTCAGGTGGGTTCCCCCATTCAGAGATCCATGGATCAAAGCTTATTCTCAGCTCCCCATGGCTTATCGCAGAGTATCACGTCTTTCATCGCCTCTTACTGCCAAGGCATCCACCAAACGCCCTTCTCGCGCTTGATTTGATCCAGAAAGAGAAAGACTTGCGTCTCTCGTGATCGCAAAAGCTGGCATGCTCGCAATCCTGTTTCTGAACCAAAAGTCATACTTTCCCGCTCTTTGCCTTGGAACCCAGACTGCCGATGTCGGTCGGCCCCATCTGGAAGACAAAGAACTTATGCAAGATCTCTCGATCTTGCGGGTTAGTGTACTTGACTTGGACAACTCTGTTCGTTTCAGCAGGGATACGAAGGAGAAGACCGAGGAAACAGTCTTCAATATCGCCTCTCCAAAAGGAGACCTGACTGAGATCATCCCCGTACTTAGGGCGATCAAACAGTGTTGATTGTTATTCTCAAAACCTCTCATCACTGAGCTGTTTTGGAACAACTTGTATCTCTCTAAACGATGTCAAAGCTTCTTACGAAGCTGATGTCCGATTGGACGGCTAAACACTCGCAAGTGCTTAGCGATCTAATCGAGGGTAAATGGTGGAGCCTAGCGGGATCGAACCGCTGACCTCCTGAATGCAAATCAGGCGCTCTCCCAGCTGAGCTAAGGCCCCATTATCATCCCGAAGGATGGTGGTGGGTCGAGGAGGACTTGAACCTCCGACCTCACGCTTATCAGGCGTGCGCTCTAACCACCTGAGCTACCGACCCAGACAGGCCGGCAGGCCTGATGTATTCCTGAAGAGATATGGGGACGGCCTGGTCCGTTTGATATAGATCGGCAAAGGTACCGATCTGTTGCTAAGTGCATCCACGAAGTGAGAAAGAGAACTTTCTTACTTACTAGGTGCATCCTTAGAAAGGAGGTGATCCAGCCGCAGGTTCCCCTACGGCTACCTTGTTACGACTTCACCCCAGTCGCTGATCCTACCGTGGTCCGCTGCCTCCAAAAGGTTAGCGCACGGCCGTCGGGTAGAACCAACTCCCATGGTGTGACGGGCGGTGTGTACAAGGCCCGGGAACGTATTCACCGCGTCATGCTGTTACGCGATTACTAGCGATTCCGACTTCATGCCGTCGAGTTGCAGACGACAATCCGAACTGAGACAGTTTTTTGGGATTAACCCATTGTCACTGCCATTGTAGCACGTGTGTAGCCCAACCCGTAAGGGCCATGAGGACTTGACGTCATCCACACCTTCCTCCCGCTTATCACGGGCAGTTTCCCTAGAGTGCCCAGCCGAACTGCTGGCAACTAAGGATGTGGGTTGCGCTCGTTGCCGGACTTAACCGAACATCTCACGACACGAGCTGACGACAGCCATGCAGCACCTGTCACTAGGTCCCGAAGGAAGGCTCCATCTCTGGAGTTGTCCTAGGATGTCAAGGGTTGGTAAGGTTCTGCGCGTTGCTTCGAATTAAACCACATGCTCCACCGCTTGTGCGGGCCCCCGTCAATTCCTTTGAGTTTTAATCTTGCGACCGTACTCCCCAGGCGGAATGCTTAATCCGTTAGGTGTGTCACCGAATAGCATGCTACCCGACGACTGGCATTCATCGTTTACGGTGTGGACTACCAGGGTATCTAATCCTGTTTGCTCCCCACACTTTCGCACCTCAGCGTCAGTATCGAGCCAGTGAGCCGCCTTCGCCACTGGTGTTCCTCCGAATATCTACGAATTTCACCTCTACACTCGGAATTCCACTCACCTCTCTCGAACTCTAGGTTGCCAGTATTAAAGGCAGTTCCGGGGTTGAGCCCCGGGATTTCACCTCTAACTTAACAACCCGCCTACGCGCGCTTTACGCCCAGTAATTCCGAACAACGCTAACCCCCTCCGTATTACCGCGGCTGCTGGCACGGAGTTAGCCGGGGTTTCTTTACCTGCTACTGTCATTATCATCACAGGCGAAAGAGCTTTACGACCCTAGGGCCTTCATCACTCACGCGGCATGGCTGGATCAGGCTTGCGCCCATTGTCCAAGATTCCCCACTGCTGCCTCCCGTAGGAGTCTGGGCCGTGTCTCAGTCCCAGTGTTGCTGATCATCCTCTAAAACCAGCTATAGATCGTAGACTTGGTAGGCCGTTACCCCACCAACTATCTAATCTAACGCGGGCCGATCCCTCTCCGATAAATCTTTCCCCCGAAGGGCGTATAAGGTATTACTCTCCGTTTCCAGAGGCTATTCCTTAGAGAAGGGTACGTTCCCACGCGTTACTAACCCGTCCGCCGCTCACCCCGAAGGGCGCGCTCGACTTGCATGTGTTAGGCCTGCCGCCAGCGTTCGTTCTGAGCCAGGATCAAACTCTCAAGTTGAAACGCTGTTACCAGCGTATCCTTGACGTTCGAACCTCTGCACATCTCATCCAGGAGGCTAATCCCGGATGAACTCAAACTGTTTAATGTGCTCAGGTACCAGAAAGTACCGAAAGCCACCAAACAGTGAAGCTGTTGTAAACTCTATTATCAGCCGAAGCCTAAGAGCCGATATGCAGGTGTTTGTTCATCGAAAGAACCAAACCGCCCTCATATCTCTTCAGTGTCATCACAATGTCAAATAACGTCGGAGCCCAAACAAGAACCCCAGAGACAAAACCACCAGACCGCGCCGAAAAACTTCCTAGCGCAACCCGCTGATACTGCTCGATATTTCCAGAACTTCCCAACCCAGAGCCTCGCTCCCCGCCAGTCCGTCCCGCCGTTGTGCGCCTCAGCGCCGCCGGTGAAGGGGGTTCTA
>NZ_JAGHRP010000027.1:0-3696 GCF_017743755.1 Shimia sp. R9_3
CTCCGAACTTGGCGCGCCACTTAGTAGTACTGGCACTGCTCATGCCATGCTCACGGCACAGCTCCGAAACGGGCACCCCGTTCTCGGCCTGGCGTAGGATCGACATGATCTGAGTCTCGCTGAATTTTGCCTGCTTCATCCGAATTCTCCTCGGTCATAGTGCCGAAAAAACTCTACTTCTGAACACCACTATATTCCGGGGGGATTACCGGATCGTCTGTGGCGTAGCCTGAAATGCGAGCGTGCCAATTCCATGCTCGAAAGACCTGATCAAAAGCCAAGATTGGGGAGAGCAGATGGAACGAGCTCTACAACCGAATACGCCCCTTTTTTGCGCTTAGCGAGAAGCCTCACTCAATAGCCTATTGGCTGAGAATAGTACGCAACACAAGCCAATCAGTAAGAGCAGAAAGTAGCCTGAACTACCACAGACCCTAACCAAACATTGCAGAGCAACTCAGTTTTAATACTAGCCCATACTCTGTCGACCGTAAGCCAACACGAAATCCAGGTTCCTCCTTCAACGCTGCAAAGCTCGGTCCCAAAAGAGAAACACGCCTTATTTAGAAAATTCTCCCTAAAGAAGATCACCACCTGATGGCGAAGCAACAGATTGTTTATACATGCTCCTTACGCAAGGTCTAAACTAAATACCTAGAGGTGACGCTCATGACACGAGGCCTACTCGTTTCCCTAAATGACAAAGGTGTGCTTGCCACAGGGAACCAGGTTTCTACGACTTTAGCTGACTTTGACTCCATCGGGATCCTTCACGGCGGCGACGGCACCGTAAATTGGAATTTTATCATCAACGCGGGTGATAGCGAGATCACCAATCAGTCGGCTTTGGTGGACTACCATATCGGCAGCGACGGAAACATCTATGCGGTGAGCAACTTCTTCAGCATGGTGCATGAAATCACGCATGCGTCAGTTCAATATGGTCCTCCACACGCTATAGACGGGACAGCAGGTTCTGACCACATTGACACGTCATATGTCGACGCCCATGGGGATCAAACTGACAGCGCAACCAGCACTTTTCTTGACGATCAGGATGTGATCCTTGCAGGAGAAGGTGCAGATAGTGTTTTGTCTGGCGATGGCGCCGACACCGTCTACGGTGATGGCGGCGATGACTCCATCCAATCGGGCGCAGGAGATGACTTCGTTTTAGGCGGTTCAGGCGCAGATACCCTTGTGGGCGGCGCGGGCAACGATGCCCTAGAAGGCGGCTCTGGCAACGACAAAATTGTCGGAGATGGGTCTGCTGAGCTCGTTCAGAATGGCGGGTTTACCAATATAGATGGGTCCAGCAACCCAGCCGGGTGGGGCGTCAGTGAAACCAACGCTAGCCAAGTAAAGGTCGTGGATGGCCAGCTTCGCTTTAACGCTGACGGCACACCGAACGGTGGACAGGTGTTTCAAACCATTTCGGGCATACCGGCGGGCGAAGCGGTCACAATCAGTTTTGATAAATACGACATCGGTCACTCCGACAACGGCTATGGCTTTCTGCGCCTGACTGTCTCTGACGGAAGCACCACGCTCATTGATCAGATGGTGCTTTCGACGGGTGCGCACTGCTTCAGCTTCGTGTCCACCGGAGTTGACTATAAGATCACCCTTCAAGACGCCTCCATTGGTAACTTTGACAATAAGGATGTGGCTATCGACAATCTAAGCGTGTCTGTGGGGGCCGCGCCCGGGAATGACACGCTGGATGGTGGCACGGGCGACGATCACATAGACGGCGGTGGGGGCGCAGACCTCCTAATTGGCGGCGACGGCAGAGACACCCTAAACGGCGGCGATGGCAACGACATCATCAACACCTTCGGTGGCAACGCAGGAATTGAAACCGGAGGAGATCGCGCCTTCAACGCCGACACTGTTGACGCCGGCGCAGGCGACGACTCCATTTATGGCGGTTTTGGCGTCGGTGAAAGCATCGATGGGGGAACAGGCAATGACACCTTTAGCCTGCAAAACCTAGGGCCCAGCTCCGCGGCAAATGTTGATCTGCAAGCGGGCAGCTACACACTCAAGACAGGTGGACATGGCACACTCGACGGCATCGAAAATGTCAGCGGTACTTTTGGCAATGATACAATCGCCGGCGACAGCGCAGACAATCGCTTGCACGGGGGCGGTGCGAATGGCGAGGGGAATGACAAGCTCGACGGACGCGGCGGCAACGATACGCTGACAGGTGGCTTTGGAAATGACACACTCAGCGGTGGCTCAGGAGCGGACACTTTCGTCCTTCAAGATGGTTCTGGCCATGATGTGATCGTTGATTTTGACACCGCCGATGACGACGGAAATGGCCTCACCAACGATCAGCTTGACGTGTCGCAGATGACAGATCAGTTCGGGGGGCCAATAAAAGCCAAAAGCGTTACAGTCACAGACGACGGCAATGGCAATGCCAAGCTCACATTTGCCAACGGCGAAACGGTGATCCTGCGAGGCGTCGCCCCCTCACAAGTGGACAGTGTTGCCGAAAAAATCTCAATTGGCATTCCGTGTTTTGCCAAAGGAACCCGCATTAGAACATTGCGTGGAGAGGTGCCAATTGAAACACTGCGCGTGGGGGATCTGGTCACGACAAGGGACCATGGCGCGCAGCCAATCAAGTGGATTGGTTCGACGCATCTGGATGCCACGCAATTGGCGCACCATCCCAACCTTCGCTCCATTCGGCTTCCGGCGGGCTATATGGGCAATCACAGCCCACTTTTTGTTTCACCGCAACACTGCTTGGTGATGAAGGGCACAATGGGCGAGGCAAGCGAAGTGTTCGTGCGTGCGCGTCATCTCGCCTTGGCAAAGGGGCCAGCCCGCGTCGCCCAAGGTCGCCGCAAAGAGACCTACTACCACATGCTGTTCGAACAGCAGGAAGTGGTCTATAGCAATGGTGCGCTGAGCGAGAGCTTCTATCCCGGCCCCCTGGCTAGAGCGATGCTGTCGGCGCAAAGTTTGGCAGAACTTGAACGCGCGATCCCAGCGATCTGCGAACATCCCGTAGAGTTCAGCTACGGCCCCAGAGCGCGACAGCTCATATCAAAAAAGGACCTCTTTGCGCACCTCAAAAGCGCAGCAGAAACACGCGATTTGTGCAAAGTGGGCAGCGCTCTTATTGATGCGGTTTGAGTAGACTCCTTTGATAGCATATATTGCACTGAAAGACCACCGACTGGCGTCGGTAGGATCAGCGATATGGTTTTCCAGGGCTCTGTTGCAAATACAGACAAGGCAACCATCTGCCGTGAGCAAGTAAGATGGCAGTGTCCGAGTTTACAGCTACTCGTCGAGCCCGATGCGCATAGGCTGTGCCGACGGGCGTTGTAGAGGGATAGTGGTGTCGCCGATCCACGATGCCTTCTTGTGGCGGTTAAATACCCAGAGTATCGATGATAGCCGTTGTCTTCGGCATCCGTTTAAGAGAATTGCCGATGTGCTCCCGCCAGCGTGGGCCAACCTCCAGAGCAGCGGCATAGGCACTAGCCAAATCATCGGGTCGGTCCTCGACCATCGCCTCGATCAAGAAGGCCGCCTGCTCGCGATCCTTTGCGGATTTTAGGCTCCCCGCCCCGTCTCGCCGCCGATCGGCGATGATCAGTTTATGGACTGCATATCTCTCGGGGCGTGGAATTTGAACTAAAACGCCGGATCGATAGATCGCCGCTGCAT
>NZ_JAGHRP010000028.1:0-2730 GCF_017743755.1 Shimia sp. R9_3
CACGAACTCTGATAACGACGACAATATCAGTTTCACCGATTTTGAGCATTTCACGGTGTATGGGGGCGCGGGCGACGATCGCCTAGCCACGTTTGGTGGTGATGACCTGATTGAAGGTGGGGTTGGCAATGACGAGCTTCAGGGCGGCGGCGGCAATGACATGCTGATTGGCGGAGAAGGCAGTGACACAATGATCGGCGGTGCTGGAGACGATATTTTCATCAAACGTCCCGGCGAGGGCGATGACATCATTACCGACTTCCAGAAGGGGGCTGGCCCGGATGATGGTGATAAGATCGATATCAGCGCCTACGATATCTCACTAGATGATATTGTTTTCGAGCAGGAAGCAGGTGGCTTCCGGATCAGTCTGGGCTCTGACAGCATTCTTTTACAAGGTATTTCGCACGAGCCGTTTGAGGTTCTGTCTTTTGGTGGCAACACTGCGATCCGTTTGGCGAGTGATGATGCGAGTCTGTTGTCAGCGGCTGGCGAGCGGTTCATCACGAGGGATGAAGGTGCGAACCGTGTCTATGGGGATGATGGTGATGACGTGGCTGTGACCGGGGCAGGGGATGATCTCGTTTCCGCTGGTGCCGGCTCGGATGTTGTCGTGGCGGGGGCGGGAATGGACACGATAATTGGCGGGCTTGGTGCCGACAATCTGACGGGTGGCGCGGATGCCGATCTCTTTGCCTTCTCGGCGGATGACTTTGGGGCCGGATTTACGGCTGACTTCATCACCGATTTTATACCCGGCGAGGATGTGATCGAGCTTTCGGGCCTCGACTTCACGGATATCGCCGGCCTCAACTTCGTTACTGTAGCCGAGGGCGATGCGCTTGATCTTGGGGCTGGCCGGTTCATCGTGCTCGAAGGGCTGACGGCGGGAGACCTATCAGCAGGCGATATCGTTGGCGCCGAGTTTGCACGTACCTATGGTCTGGTGTCTACGACTGCTGTTTACCGACTGACCGAGGCAGAGGATCGGTTCGTTTCAACCGGCACTGGACCGTCCGAGATTATTGGACGCGCCGGTACCGACGCGATTGTCGGTGGTTCTGGTGATGACACGATCCGGGGTGAAGAGGGGGCTGACCGTCTGATCGGAGGCGCGGGTGCGGATGAGCTCATCGGGGGGCAGGGTGCTGACCAAATGACCGGACTATCGGGCGCGGACACGTTTGTGTTCACCGCTGCAGAAGAAACGGGCTTCGTGGCCGACTTCATTACCGACTACGAGTTGGGTATCGACACATTGACGCTATTGAACTCCAACTTCACATCATACGAAGACCTCAACTTCACGACTTCGGGCGCAGGCGACATAGCATTGCAACTCGCGCCGACACACTTCGTGGTCTTTGAGGGCCACACAGATCAAGGCCTGATCGAAAACGAGTCGGCAAACTGGACCCTCGCTTGAGGTATGACCTGAGCCCCAGGTTTCCTCCACCTTGCGGAGAGTCCTTGCGTTTGGGTTGATGGCCCTACGCAGCCATTTTGTCCATGTCCATTTTCTCTGCAAATTCCCTCGGCGTCAGGTTTCCGAGCGCTGAATGTGGTCTGTGGGTGTTGTAGTCCTCCTGCCATTCTTCCAGCGTAGCACGGGCTTCGGCCAACGAGCTAAACAGTGTTTCGTTCAGGCATTCGTCGCGGAGCTTGCCATTGAAGCTTTCGATGAATGCGTTCTGGGTTGGCTTGCCTGGAGCGATGTAGTGCCAGTCGATGCCGGTCTCCTGCACCCACCTGAGCACCGCCATGCTGGTAAATTCGGTGCCGTTGTTAGACACAATTGTTCCCGGTGCCCCGCGCTCTGCAATCAGCCGGTCCAGTTCTCGCGTGACCCGCAAGCCCGACAGCGATGTATCGGCCACCAGCGCCAGGTTCTCCCGCGTGTGATCATCCACCACGGTCAGGATACGGAACCGGCGACCATCGGTCAGCGCATCAGATACGAAATCCAGGCTCCAACGCTGGTTCGGGCTATCCGGCACAACCGTCGGCCTTCGCGTGCCCAGAGCCCGCTTCCGACCGCCCCTGCGGCGCACTTGCAGCTTCTCTTCGCGATTGATCCGACGGAACTTCTTGTGGTTTACCTGCCAGCCCTGCCGTTCGACCATCACATGCAGCCGCCGATAGCCGAACCGGCGACGTTCTTTGGCGACCGCCTTCATGGCATCGCGCAGGTCCGTGTCATCCGCCCGGCGCGATTGATACCGCACCGTTGACCGATCCACATCCAGAGCAGCGCACGCCCGACGCTGGTTCACCTGATGAACCTCCACCAGATGGGCCACCGCCTTCCGCTTGGCATCGGGCGTTACCACTTTTTTGAGTTCACATCCCGCAGCATTGCGTTGTCCAGCATCTGCTCAGCCAGCAGCTTCTTCAACTTCGCATTCTCGGCTTCAAGTGCCCGCAGCTTTTTTGCATCCGACGGCTCCATGCCACCATACTTCGACTTGTATTTGTAGAAGGTGCCTTGGCTGATCCCATAGCGCCTGCACACGTCAGCCGTCTTCTCACCTGCTTCCTGTTCCTTGATCATCTGAATGATCTGTTCGTCAGTGAATCTCGTCTTCATTTGTCCGTCCTTAAGTTGGTCTTGCCCCCTGAAAGTGGTCCGAATTGAGAGCGAAATTTTGGGTACATTTCTGGCACAAAGAGGAGTGTACCGATGCCGAAGAAACGATTCAGCGATGAACAGATTGCCTTTGCGCTGAGGCA
>NZ_JAGHRP010000029.1:0-1432 GCF_017743755.1 Shimia sp. R9_3
CCGCCATAGAGCGTGTCATTGCCAGCGAGCCCGTCAATCGCATCAGCGCCGCCAGTCAGATACGGCAGGCCGTCGTCGCCCCCGTCCGTAAGCAGAACCGCATTGGGATCAATCGGATCATAGAGCGAACCAACGGTCACAGATACATCGGCCGTGCTGGAGGTGGTCCCATCCGACACCGCATAAGAGAAGTTGTCGCTGCCGATAAAGCCCGCATCCGGTGTGTAGACAATCTCACCGTTCACCACAGACACCGATCCATTGGCCGGTGTGGAACCAGAGACATCCAGCGTGAGACTGTCCCCATCCACGTCGCTGTCATTGGCCAGAACATCAATACTGACGGCCACATCCGGGTCCGTACTGGCGCTGTCGTCCTGCGCCACCGGTGCATCATTTTGCCCCTGAATGGTCACCGTGACGCTGCCATCGGTGGTGGTCTTGCCATCACTCAGCACATAGCCAAAGCTGTCTGTCCCCTCATAATCCGCATCCGGCGCGTAGGTGGCGATGCCACCCGCCAGGGTCACTGAACCATGTTCGGTTTCTACAACCCCCACGGTGCTCGCGTCATCATAAGCGCTGGTCAGAGCAGTCACCGTCAGCGGATCGCCATTGGCGTCACTGTCATTGGCCAACAGCTCCAGAGCCACCGCTTGATCTTCCAAGGTGTTGGCCACATCCGCCACGGCCGCTGGTGCCGCATTGGTCTCATAGACTGTGACAGACACGGTTGCTGTGCTGTTGCTGGTGCCATCGGAGATCGCATAGGTAAAGCTGTCGCTGCCCACAAAGCCGGGATCGGGCAGGTAGACGATCTGCCCATCCACAACGGAAACCTGTCCATTGGACGGAGTAGAACCGGAAACATCCAGCGTCAGGCTGTCGCCATCCACATCACTGTCGTTGGCCAGAGCATCGATTTGGATCGGGCCATCCTGCTCGCCACTGACCGCGTCATCCTGGGCCACCGGTGCATCCGGGGCAGGGGCCACGGTTACTGTCACCGTCGCAACAGATTGTGTGCCCTGATCATCGCTCACTGTGTAGGTGAAGCTATCGGTGCCGTTGGCGTCGGCATTGGGGGTGTACGTCAGCTGACCCGCGTCAATCACCACAGAGCCAAACTGCCCCTGCGTGACCGCATCCAAGCTCAGCGCAGCGCCTTCAGGGTCGCTGTCATTGGCCAGCACATCGATGGTAACAGCTTGATCCTCTGTGGTGCCGGCACTGTCATCCACCGCCACTGGCGCGGCATTGGGACTCGCGGTCAGAAGACCGCCACTGGCTTCCAAAGATGCCTCGGTGCCTTGCAGATTACGCACGCTTTGCAGGATGGCGACGGGCACAAAACCACTGACCCCATCCGGATTGATTTCCATCAGCGTGTCGCTGCCGGTCGTGGTGAAGCGCACAAAATCCGTGATGTCAT